>JAAVYP010000087.1 GCA_022791195.1 Clostridiales bacterium
AGAGCAGATGTACCGGTATCGTGTGGAATATCTGAAAGAAGAAGAAATCCGCAGTTCGCTGGTGCAAGAACATGATGCTTTATGGGACAAGCTGAAACATAGAGATCTGGAAGGCGCCAAAAAGGTGACGCAGGGGCATATCGAACGACAGCAGGCCTATATACTGGATACGATTTATGGTCAGAATGAAAAAAAGTGAATAAAACAGGCAGGTTTGCAGAAGCTAAAAGAGACATCTTTTGATGTCTCTTTTTGTTATGGAAGAGATGCGCATTTTATGGAGGAATCCGGATGAAAGTTTCAGAACATATGAAAGATAATGAACAATACATTCGCAATAAATGTGAGAACTGTGATGATGTTATTATACGTCCCATGAAGCTAGGGGAAGGGCAGAAAACCGACTGTCTGGTTGTGTTTATAGAAGTGGCTGTCAGCAATATGATGCTGGAAGACTCCGTGGTCGGAAAATTCATCAATCAGCTCTGGACCCTGCCTGAAAATCAGATGAGAAGTTTTATAGAGAAAAATGGAGCGGGCATATCCGATACGGGTACTTTTGATACCATAGAAGAAGCGATGGATGCTATGCTGGCGGGCAATGCTATTTTCTTTATGGATGGCTATGACAAAGCTGTGAAGATTGGGAGTAAGGGGTATCCCAGTATGGGAGTTACGAAAGCGGAGTCAGAAAAAGTGCTACGGGGATCCAAAGAAGGATTTGCGGAATCTGTGAAAGTGAATACCGCTTTGATACGGAAAAGAGTCCGCAGTACCGATTTAAAAGTAGAGGAGCTGCGCTCCGGCGTGCGTTCCGATACGGTGATCGCTTTAGTTTATATGGAAGAGCTGATCTATCCAAAGCTTTTAGAGGAAATTAAAGAAAGAATAGAATCCTTTGAGATCGATGGGATCCTGGATTCGGGAATGATTGAACAGTTGACAGAGGAAGACTGGCTTTCTCCATTTCCTCAGTTTGAAACGACTGAGCGGCCGGACCGGGCCGCTATGGAAGTGTTGAATGGAAGAATTGTGCTGTTGTGTGACAATTCTCCCATAGCGATTATGCTTCCTACAGTGTTTAACAGTTTTGTAAAAGTCAGTGAAGACCGGTATAACCGATTTGAAATGGTCAGTTTTCAACGAGTATTGCGCTACGGTGCAATCTTTGCCGCCCTTTTGGTTTCCGGTTTTTATCTGGCTGTCATAAATTTTCATACACAAATACTTCCCGCAAATCTGATTTTGTCCTTTGCAGAAGCCAGAAAAGGAGTGCCGTTTCCCAGTATGATAGAAATTCTCTTGATGGAGCTGGCCTTTGAGCTGATCCGAGAAGCGGGCGTGCGGATGCCAGGGCCTTTAAGCGGAACGATAGGAATTGTGGGAGGACTAATTATCGGTGATGCGGCAGTAGGCGCAAATCTGGTCAGTCCCATGACAGTAGTGGTGGTAGCAGTCAGCGCTTTGAGTTCCCTGGGAATACCCAACGAAGAATTTTCAGCGCCTTTCCGGCTGTTGAAATATGGGTTTATTTTGCTGGGGGGATTTTTGGGCTGTTTTGGACTGACAGTGGGGCTGTTCCTGCTGGGCGGCCATCTGTCAGGCCTGGTCAGTTTCCACATCCCGTATATGATGCCTTTTGTC
>JAAVYP010000056.1 GCA_022791195.1 Clostridiales bacterium
CAAGGTAGCGCGCTACCATCTGCGCCACACCCAGATACAGTATAGAATTATAGCATAGATAATAAACAATGTCAAGTTTTTTTCGTCATTGAATTTGGTAAAATGCTATTTTTATTGATTCTTTTAAAAATGAAAAAAGCATGATCGATCCATAACAACATTTTAAATAACCGAAAGAGCTATTGAAATAAATCAGAAAATTTGTTATCATATTACAATATATAGCTATATTTACAAGAGAAAAAGCACTCAAAAATTTTTGTTAATTATGAAAGAGGTTAGTGTCATGACGATCGAAATGAATATTGAAAATTATGGTGTTATCAAGGCGGAGTTATATCCCGAGTTTGCACCCAAAACCGTAGAGAATTTTATGAGTTTGGTTGATCGGGGTTTTTATGACGGTCTCATTTTTCACAGAGTCATTCATAATTTTATGATTCAGGGCGGCGATCCAACGGGTACCGGCATGGGCGGCGCTGAGGAAACCATTCCCGGCGAATTTATGTCCAACGGTTTTAAGAATCCGTTAAAGCACGAAAAGGGTGTCTTGTCTATGGCGCGCAGTCAAAACTATAATTCAGCCTCCTCTCAGTTCTTTATTTGCCAGGCAGACTGCTTTTATTTAGATGGAGAGTATGCCGCATTTGGCAAAGTGATTGAGGGACTTGATGTTGTCGATTTAATTGCTAAAACTGATACAGATCAGCGGGACCGTCCGGTAAGCGATGTGGTGATTCACTCGATCAAGAGGGTGTAATCAGATTTGCTCTGGTATAAGCGGTTCATTGCATTCAGGGCATTTATGTGCTATAATCAGTATGTACCGTTATTTGCGCGAAAGTGCCTTTTTGCGCATAAGATTCTTGTGTAAAGATAGAGTAAGAAAAACATGCAAAACAGCGTTAATTTGCTCGATTTGAGCTTATCGGAAATAACCAATGTTTTTAAAGCAGCCGGTATTGAAAAATACCGGGCTGGCCAGGTGTATCATTGGTTGATGAAAGGCAAAGATTATACGCAAATGGCTAATTTGCCGAAAGCGCTGCGCGAAAAACTGCAAGAAGAGTTTCCGCTGTCATTTCCTATTATTGATAAAAAGCTAATTTCTGAAATTGACGGCACAGTTAAATATTTATTTAGACTGCATGATGGCCAGGGAATTGAAAGCGTTGTTATGCAGTATAAACATGGTTATTCGATTTGTGTTTCGAGCCAGGCCGGCTGCCGGATGGGATGTGGGTTTTGCGCGTCTACGCTGCGCGGTTTGGTTAGAAATTTGACACCAGGCGAGATTTTATCACAGATTATCATGGCGCAGGCAGATCTTGGCATACGTATTTCTAATGTTGTGATGATGGGTATCGGCGAACCATTTGATAATTTTGAAAATGTTGTTCGTTTTTTACAGCTCGTCAATGCAGACGAAGGACCGAGGATTGGTTATCGACATATTTCACTTTCTACTTGCGGCGTGGTGGATGGTATTGAGCGGTTAGCTTCCTACAATTTTCCAATTACGCTGTCTATCTCTTTGCATTTTGCAGAGGATGAGCAAAGAAGCAAAATTATGCCTGTCAATCGCAAGTGGAATATCGAGACACTGCTGAACGCCTGTTCTAACTATTTTGCGAAAACAGGCCGACGCATTTCATTTGAATATACATTAATCAAGGGAATAAATGATACGCCAGGCGAGGCAGAAAAACTCGCGAAGTTATTAAAAAAACATATGGGGCGGGATGTTCCATTTCACATCAATTTGATTCCGGTAAATGAGGTAACCGAAAGCGGCATGAAAACAACCGACAAGGGCAGCGTAGAGCGCTTTTGTCAGGTGCTGACGCGCTTTGGCTGTAATGCAACCGTACGCAGAACCTTGGGTGCCGATGTGAATGCCTCCTGCGGCCAGTTGAGACTCAGTGAAGGGTGACATGTATGTATTTTAGTGGAAAAACAAATGTGGGAATGAAACGGCAAGTCAATCAGGACCGTTTTGCATGGCAGCGTATTGGCGCCAATGCATTTCTTTTCGTTGTTTGTGACGGCATGGGCGGCGCGAATGCCGGCCATGTGGCCAGCTCTTTGGCATGCAAAACTTTTACTGAAAATATAAAGACAGAGCTGGAAAAAGATATGAGCGAGGACGAAAAATGTATACTGACGCCCGAGAAAGCAGAGGTTTTGCTCATCAAAAGCGTGCAGCTGGCCAATCAAATTGTTTACAGCGAATCTTTTAAGGACAGCGAGCTTACAGGGATGGGAACAACGCTTGTAGGGGCTCTTGTTGTTGACGATACGGCGTATATTGTCAACGTGGGGGACAGCCGAGGGTATTTGATTTTTGGCGATATCATTGATCGCATCACGCATGATCATTCTTATGTGCAATTTTTAGTGGATATTGGCCAGCTTTCAGAAGAAGAAGCGCGCTCTAACGCGAACAAAAATATTATTATGAAAGCGGTTGGTATCAGCGAGGTGGTTGAACCGGATACGTTCCGTGTGGAATTCGGCGCTCGTGCCTTTTTGTTGCTTTGTTCAGACGGTCTTACTAATTTTGTAGAGGAAGAGGTTATTAAGCAAACGGTATTGTCGTTCGATTATGATGAGAAGATTAGCCTGCAAGAGGATGTTGAGCGGGTTTGTGATCAGCTTATTGCGCTTGCCAATGAAAACGGGGGTGCAGATAATATAACAGCGGCACTTTATTTGCACGAAAAATCGGATGCGCTTTCTTAGCTGTAAATGTTTTTGCTTTTGCTTTTTTATCGTTGACAGAAACGATGTCAATTTGTATTCGGACAAACAAAAATACAGCTAAATGCCCTGAAGCGGGCATAAATTATGAGTGAATGTAAGAAGCCGTTTGGCGATATAATGGGGATAGATTTATATGTTTGAAAGTTATATTGGGCAAGTTTTTGACGGGCGATATCAGATATCAAAAGTGATTGGCGTAGGAGGTATGTCAGTTGTTTTTGAGGCTTATGATAATGTAATGAAGCGTGCTGTCGCCGTGAAAATGCTCAAAGATGAAATTGCACACGATACGCAGTCTGTGAAGCGATTTATCAATGAATCAAAAGCGGTTGCTATGCTTTCGCACCCAAATATTGTAAAAATCTACGATGTATCGGTAAAGGAAAACCGCAAATATATTGTGATGGAGCGAATTGAGGGCATTACCCTAAAGAACTATTTAAACAAAAAGGGAACGCTTGGCCTTCGTGAAATGCTTCAATATACCGAACAGATTTTATTGGCGCTGGAGCATGCACATGCAAAGGGCATTGTACATAGAGATATTAAACCGCAGAATATCATGCTGCTGAAAAACGGAGTAATCAAGGTTGCGGATTTTGGGATTGCCAAGCTGCCGAATGTGGAAACGGTGACGATGACTGATAAGGCGATTGGTACTGTTTATTATATCAGTCCGGAGCAAGCCAGTGGCAAGAAAGTGGACCGCCGAAGCGATATTTATTCATTAGGTGTTTTAATGTATGAAATGTGTACAGGAAAGTTGCCCTTTATGGCGGAATCGCCTGTTTCAGTCGCACTCATGCATGTAAAAGACCAGCCTAAAAGACCTTCGGAGCTGGCGCCCACGCTGCCCAAGGGCTTAGAACAAATTATTTTGGGAGCGATGGAAAAGCAGCCGGATAAAAGAATTCAAAGCGCTTCTCAAATGCTAAGGCTGTTGGAGCGAGTGAAAAAAAATCCGGATTTAGTGTTTAAAACAAAGAAAAATCCAGGTGAGATCACCAAGCTGGATATGTCGTTGAAAAAGAGTAATACGGTTATGCAAAAAAGAGTTCGTCGTTCTATGTTTCCCATTATCGCGGGCGTTACCTGTGCATTTTTGATTGTTGCTTCGGTCACTATGATATATATGGTGCAGCAGCTTTTAACTGAGGATAAGGCGATATCCATTGTAGTGGATAATTTTGTAGGACAAAAATATACAGATGAAATGGCCGCCCAAATGCGCAGCAGCCGCTATGATGTCTCTGTCAATTATATCAATTCACATGAGGCGGTAGATACGATTATTAAACAGTCAATTGCGCCGAATAGCCGCAAAAAGGTGCAGGAAGGCGGTGTGCTTGCGATCCAGTTTGATGTAAGCCTAGGCGAAAAAACCATGCAATTAGAAGATTATAAAGGACAGTTAAAAAGCGATGTAATTAACCAATTGCGTGACCTTGGCTTGATTGTGCAGGAAGCGGAGATTGTGACTCAAAACGATGACGAAATCGGCAGCGGCCGTGTCATTTCGACCAGCCCATCAGCCGGCAGTGTCGTTACCGAGGGCGATAAAATCACTTTAACAGTCAGTCTTGGTAAAGCATTGACAAGGGTTCCGATTGGCTATTATGTAGGCATGGATCTCAAAGAAGCCAAAAAAGAAATTGAAAAATTAAACCTGAAAAAGGTTGAGTATGAAGAAGAATATTCATCGACGGTAGAAAAGGGCAAGGTAATGGCTCAGAATTTTAATAATGGAGCTGAGGTAGTGGCCGAAACAACCACGCTGATTATCACCGTCAGCAAGGGGCCTGAAGAAGAACCGGATGAATAAAAACAAGATCTATAGCGCGGGTCTTGAGTAGGAGAAGCAAAAAAATATATGAATAAACAAGAAAATATACGAAATTTTTCTATCATCGCTCATATTGATCATGGCAAGTCGACATTGGCCGATCGGCTCTTGGAGTATACGCAGGCTGTTTCAAAAAGAGAGATGGAAGAGCAGCTGTTAGACAATATGGAGTTAGAGCGTGAACGTGGAATCACCATTAAGGCCAGAGCTGTGCGGTTGCGTTATACTGCGTCGGATGGGCAGATTTATGTTTTTAATTTGATTGATACGCCCGGACACGTTGACTTTAATTACGAAGTTTCACGTTCGCTGCAAGCTTGTGAAGGGGTATTGCTGATTGTGGACGCGACCCAAGGCATAGAAGCGCAGACCTTGGCCAATGCGTATCTTGCCGCTGACTGCGGTCTTGAGATTATTCCTGTTATTAATAAAATTGATTTGCCGTCGGCCGATGTAGCCAGTGTTAAAGACGAGATTGAAGAGATTATCGGTATCCCAGCCGAGGATGCACCTGCCGTTTCTGCTAAGACAGGCGAAAATATTGCAGCTATTTTTGATCAGATTATAGAGGCGATACCTGCACCGTCAGGCTCGGCTGAAGCACCGCTCAAGGCATTAATTTTTGACTCGTATTATGATTCTTATCTCGGCGCTGTGGTTTATATGCGTTTGTTTGAGGGAACGGTACGCGCAGGCGATAAAGTTGTGATGATGAGTACAGGCCAGACCTTTGAGGTGGCCGAGGTCGGTTATATGGGCGCTTTCGGCCTTGAAAAAGCAGAGTCACTGACCGCCGGCGAGGTGGGTTATTTGACAGCCAGCATAAAAAATGTTTCGGATACGCGCGTAGGCGATACTGTTACGTTAGCGGATCGGCCAACCGATACACCACTGCCGGGCTTTAAAAAAGCGTTGCCAATGGTTTTTTCGGGTATTTATCCGGTGGATGGTGCACGTTATACAGATCTTAGGGATGCTCTTGAAAAGCTGCAGTTAAACGATGCAGCGCTGACGTTTGAGGCTGAAACTTCGGCTGCCCTTGGCTTTGGCTTTCGGTGCGGCTTTTTGGGCCTTTTGCATATGGAGATTATTGAAGAACGCATTGAACGAGAGTTTAATTTAGATCTAATCACCACGGCGCCCAGCGTAGCCTATAAGATCGAGAAAACAGACGGCAGCGTGATTATGGTGGATAACCCTTCTCACTATCCTTCGCCAGATGAAATCAGCGCTTCTTATGAACCGATGGTGAAGGCCTCCATTATTTCTCCTTCAGAATATGTAGGCAGTATTATGGATTTGTGTCAAGAACGCCGCGGTGTCTTTATTGATATGAAATATATCGATACCACGCGCGCCGAGCTTCTTTATCATTTACCATTAAACGAGATTGTTTACGACTTTTTTGATGCATTAAAAAGCCGCAGCAAGGGTTATGCTTCTTTTGACTATGAGCTTTTTGATTATGTGAAAAGTGATTTAGTGAAATTAGACGTTTTGTTAAAGGGAGATGTAGTAGATGCGCTGTCTTTTATTGTGCATCGAGATAAAGCCTATGCGAGAGGACGTAAAATAACAGAAAAACTGAAAGAAAATATTACCAGACAGCTTTTTGAAATTCCAATTCAAGCGGCTATTGGCGGCAAGGTCATTGCAAGAGAAACGGTCAAGGCGCTGCGCAAGGATGTGCTGGCCAAATGTTATGGCGGTGATATTACCCGTAAAAAGAAGTTGCTTGAGAAGCAAAAAGAAGGCAAAAAGAAAATGCGCCAGTTAGGCTCTGTACAGGTCACACCGGAGGCATTTATGGCGGTTTTAAAGCTGGATGAATAGCTTAGGACTCTATATACACGTTCCATTTTGTCTGCAAAAATGTGCTTATTGTGATTTTTACTCGCTTACAGATCAAAGCTTGCGGTCATGTTATGTGGATTCACTGCTTCATCAGCTTGCAATGGAAAGCAGCAGATGTCAGTCATATCTTGTTGATACTATTTATATAGGCGGCGGGACGCCTTCTTTGCTGGCGGCGGCTGATATAGAACGTATTTTCCAGACAATTCATACCTATTTTTGTGTATCTGATCAGGCGGAAATCACTATAGAGGTAAATCCATCCAGTGTTACCAAAGAAAAAGCTGTTGCATATGCTGCTTGCGGGGTGAACCGGGTGAGCATAGGATTGCAGTCGGGCAATCGAGCAGAGTTAGCAATGTTAGGCCGGCTGCATGATCGGGAACTGTTTGAAAAGGCATATAATGTGCTGCGCGGCATGTTTTCCAATGTGAATGTTGATATTATGTACGGCCTGCCAGACCAAACACTTTTGCAGCTGTCAAGGACCGTTGATTATCTTTCCACTCTTCAGCCTGAACATGTTTCGGCCTATTGCTTAAAGATCGAAGAGGGCACGGCGTTGGCGCGCTCGGGTCTTGCGCAGCCGGATGAAGACACGCAATTTCACATGTATGCGTACATCATAGAGCAGTTGCACGCGATGGGTTTGTCACAATATGAGATTAGCAATTTTGCACGCGAAGGCTTCGCTTCGCAGCATAATTTGAAATATTGGTCGGGCAGGGCATATCTTGGTTTTGGTCCAAGCGCTTATTCCTATTTTGAAGGCAAACGATATGGATTGCCGAGGGATTTGACCGCTTATATACAACATCGGTATACGATTATTGATGAAGAAATCATCGATGAAGAAGCGGTAAGACAAGAAAACATCATCTTTGGACTGCGGTTAACAGATGGTGTGCCGGTGAATTTGCTTCCGGCCGACCGTTTGTCGATATATCTTGACAATGGCTATGCTGTGATTGAAAACGGGCGATTTAAACTGACAACGAAGGGATTTTTTGTAAGCAATTCCATACTGTGCGATTTAATTGACTAAAACTTTCCAAACAAGGCAATCATAACCTTGTATTTACCAAATATTATCCATTGAAAGCAGAGGATTGATTTGGTATGATGAGTTTGGGAGGTTTATCATGAAAAAAATATTCATACTTATTTTATCCGTGTGCATGGCTTTGGCCATGTGTGTTCCAATTTTTTCGCTGAATGCTGACATGGTGAATATTTCGTATGACGGAAAAATACTCTATGAAGAAAAGCCATGGCTTGTTGGAGGTGCTACTTACGTTCCGTTCAGAGAATTTTTTGCTAATATGACAAACAGCACGATTCGTTGGGATGCTGAATCACGAACAGCCACAGCCGAGGGCTCTGGATTGATCGTTAGCGCAAAAATGGATGATCCCTACTTGATTGCAAACGGCCGATATCTTTATACAGGAAATAAAAATCTTGTGGTTAACGGCACGATGTATGTGCCTGTTCGTCCAGTGGCAAAGGCGATTGGTGCAAGCGTCGTATGGAATGGAAGCGAACGATTAGCATCTTTACAAAATAAGGGAGCTTATATTGAACCGGGCAGTACGTATTATGAGGAAAACGATGTTTATTGGTTAGCCAGAATTATCCATGCGGAAAGCAATGGCGAACCGCTGCTTGGTAAAATTGCTGTAGGAAATGTAGTTTTGAATCGCGTGCGAAGTAATCAATATCCCAATACAATCAAAGAAGTGATTTTTGATGACAAATTCGGCGTCCAATTTTCGCCGGTAGCCAATGGAACGATTTATAATACGCCGAGTGCGGAAAGTGTTGTAGCTGCTAAAATTTGTCTTGACGGCTATTCAATGAACGACGATATTTTATTTTTCTTAAATGTTAAGACAGCCGCCAGTTTATGGATTGTTGATAATTGCACGTATGTCATGAAAATTGGCAATCATAGTTTTTATGCTTAATCAAGTATAAAAACGGATTTATTTTTTAAAAATCTCGGCACCGGAGCTCTGGCTCCGGTGTTGTCTGTCAGAAAGTAAAAGGAGTGCAGGCCATGATACAAAAAGAAGAAATCAAGATACAAAGTGAACAGGACGGACTCATGCTTGGGGTCAGCATTCGTATACCAGAGCAGCCAACTGGCATTTTGCAATTAGTGCACGGTATGGCGGAACATAGAGAGCGCTATTTTGAAGTCATGGATTTTTTTGCCGGTCAAGGATATGTTGTCATTATGCATGATCACCGCGGTCATGGCGAAAGTGTGCGCAGCCAGCGGGATTACGGCTTTTTTTACAAAAATGGGGCCAGTGCGATGGTTGAAGATACCCATCAAATTACACTCTATGTAAAACAACGTTTTCCAGGACTCGCCGTGGTTTTGCTTGGTCATAGCATGGGTTCAATGGTGGTGCGCTGTTATGTGCGTAAATATGATGATGCGATTGATGGACTCATTGTATGTGGTTCGCCCAGCAAAAACCGTATGGCAGGCATGGGCCTTGCGCTTGTGAAAGGCATGATCAAGGCGAAAGGCGCTTGGCATCGAAGTGCCTTGATTCAAAAAATGGCGGTTGGTTCATTGGGAAGACGCTTTGAAAATGAAGCAAGTGAGAATGCATGGATTTGCAGTAACGCGCAAGTCGTGCAGAAGTATGATCAGGATCCGCGCTGCGGCTTTGTTTTTACGTTGAATGGTTTTGCGGCCTTATTTGAACTTATGATGACAACTTATCAGCCAAACGGATGGGTCATGCATAATCCGTCATTGCCGATTCTTTTCATTGCCGGAGAGGATGATCCTTGTATTGTCAGCCAAACCGCTTTTATAAAAGCCGTTCGGTTTATGAGAGAACGGGGCTATACAGCCTGTGAAAGCAAGCTGTATCCAGGTATGCGGCACGAGATTTTAAATGAGACCCAAAAGCAAATAGTTTTTCAGGATATAGCAAGTTGGATGCAAACAAACAGTCTTGCATCAAAATTAATGTAATTATTTGTGTAGACACTTGGATATCTTTAGCGGTGTTTAAACATAATGAAAAAGCGAATATAAAGACAGGGAAGGCATAGGGCCATTCGGCACATATGCCTTTTTGAAATAGGTGAATAAAGGAGCGACAATCATATGTGTACAGCAGCAGCTTATCATGATGGTGATTTTTATTTTGGCAGAACATTAGATTTTACTTTTTCGTATGGAGAGGAAGTTGTGATTACGCCGCGAAACTATCCCTTTGTTTTTCAAAATGGAACAGAAATAAACGATCATTTTGCTTTGATTGGCATGGCGCACGTGGAAAAGAATTATCCGCTTTATTACGATGCGGTGAATGAAAAAGGGGTCGGCATGGCCGGTTTATATTTTGTTGGCAATGCCGAATATAAGGAAATACGGGCAGACAAAACGAATATTGCATCATATGAAATCATTCCATGGCTTTTGAGCAGATGTGCTACGGTCAAAGAGGCAAAAAAACAGCTCTTAAATATCAATATTACCAATGAGTCTTTCAGTGATGCGTTGCCGCCGGCGCCGCTGCACTGGCTTTTGGCAGATGCTGATGAATCGGTGACCATTGAAGCCGTCAAAGACGGTGTTCGTGTATATGATAATCCGGTAGGTGTTTTGACGAATAATCCGCCTTTTCATGAACAGTTGTTCGGGCTTAATAATTATATGCATTTGTCACCGAAAGAGCCCAAAAATCATTTTTCTGATAAACTGGCGCTGCATGCGTATAGCAGAGGTATGGGCGCCTTGGGACTGCCTGGCGATTTTTCTTCCTCCTCTCGTTTTGTGCGCGCTTCATTTATTAAAATGAATGCAGTGTCGAACCATACCGAATGGGGCGGTGTCAATCAATTTTTTCATATTTTAGGAGCCGTGTCACAGCCAAGGGGCTGTTGTGATATAAGTGAAGGAGAGTATGAAATCACTCTATACACCTCCTGCTGCCATGCCAATAAAGGCATTTATTGTTACACCACCTATGAGAACCATCAGATTACCGCGGTCGATATGTACAAAGAACCGCTTGATCATGCAGAATTGATACAATATCCGCTTGTGGACGGCGAACAAATCCGGTGGCAGAATGAATGAGTCCGAAGGGTTTTATTTGAACGGAATGAGATTGGTTCATTCCGTTTTTTGTGCTTGATAAAAATGGGAACCATAGCCGGCGTAATTTGCTTGTCTGTGTCTGTGAGAAAAGACATTCTGTTTCATTTGGTAAAGACTGTTTAAAATAGCAGTGTTTTACATTTTTTCTTCCTTTTATTATATAGGAACTGTTACCGGAATAAATACAAGCGCTGATTAACAGTTGCAATATTGACAGGTCAAAAAATATTTACAATTCATTCATGCATGAACGGAATACGTACTTGATTTTTAAAAACAAATGTCGTATAATGTTTCATGCTAATATTGACAATTGCTCTCATGAGTCGATTGTTGTTCTTAAAGTGTTGTTGATTTGCGTTTCGAGATTTGTACCGTCTGTAGCGCGTCTTTGCAGCACTTTAACTGCGTCAATGGCTTGTGTGATGCTTTTGCTATAGAAGGCAAAATAATAATGCCTCTGAGAAAGGAGAATGAGGGTGAAGAAAAATTTGAAAAAGCTTTTGAGTTCGTTTCTTTGTGTCTTGATGCTGGCCAACGTGATTCCGATCGGCGTATTTGATACATTTGGTCTTTCTGTTGATCTTGGCAGCAATCCGACACCCGATGTAGATATTGCCGTGAGTGTTCCGGCAGACTACGATGGAGACTTTGAGAGTTTCAAAGAGGAATTAACGCAAAGCTTAATTGCAAAAGGTATGGATCCGTCTTCTTTCCGTATTACTGATACGGCCGTGAAGATTGATACCACCAACTTGGACGGCTGGTATGTATACGACCATTATTATAACCAAGCTTCGTATAACGCGCTGAATCTATCGGATGCGCAGAAAAATAAACAGCCGTTTAGAGCCGCGGATAATGCGAATATGTCGGATCACAACTCAGTGATCACGAATAAGGGTGACCGCGTGCCTGTTTTGATTCAGGATGTATTTGTGAATAAGAAATATGGAGACTACGGTACCACCTTGTGGCCGACCAATCAGCATACTTATTCATGGCAGACTGATGGCAAGGCGAATATGGCTTTTATGGGATACGGTAAATTGGCAAAAGCTGATTTTATGATTTATCCAGCTACCAGTGATTCCAGAAGGACGATTGAATTCGATTTAAATGGAGCACAGATTAATACCCATACACTGGATGGCGCAGGCTTTTTAGTCAATTCTTCGGTGACGGATACTGGCTTGCTAAATGGGTATATGGTATATTGGTGGTGGTCCAGCAATGCATTTCAAGGTGTTCAGATTCGTGAAATTACAAATTTCGATGCAATGACTACTACTGACATTACTGAATCCATTCCTGGTGCTAGTGCAGTTAAAGAAACAAAAAAACAATTTACTGATGGAACAACTATTGCTTTTGCTGGTAATAGTACTAAATTCAGAATTAAAGTGATTCTGGAAAAAGACAAAATTACCGTTACGCAAAGACAATATAATGGCACTGTGCTCGGTGATGAAAAAATTGTATACAGTGATTATTCACTGCCTGTAAAAGAAGCAAATGGCAACGGCTTTGGCCCGATTGTTGGTTATACAGGCCATAACTGTTCGGGTATGACCTATTTCCAGTACGGCGACTTGTCCATGACATACGCTGCTACTGCCTTTGATGCATTAAAGAACGTGCAGTACGCGCAGAGCGCAACCCAGAAGTATTTTATCAATCTGGTGGGCGCTAACAACGACCCGAACGTACCGGATGAAGCAAAAGAGCAGCAGAACTATGTCGACGGTATCAACCGTATGGACACCAACGAAATTTTCTATTTGAGTAATGCAGACGACGGTAAGATTCTGACCAGTTCTGATGAAGAGAAGAACCACCTCGGTCTTGGTACCGAGAACGGTATGATCGCTTCCGGTTCTGATTATATTGAAGCAATGGCTCAATATATCTATAATAGCTACATTGACAAAAAAGAGTTTGAGCACGAAAAAGAAGTGCAAAGCGCAATTCCGCTTGCTAACTTCTATATCACCAATGCTGACACAGGCTCTCAGTTAATGACGGTACACCTGAAGCATTTGGGTGACAGCGATATTGTCAATGTTAACATTCACGATAAATCGCTGACCGGTACTCAGGCGCTTGGCGCAGGCGATGCTTTAACCGAGTGGACACTGACTGTGTACGATCCGGACGGATCCGTAGTTTCGACAGAAACGACAACAAAAACGACCACCGATGATGACGGCAAGGTACAGCCTGTGCTGAAAAACTTCCAGATCAGCAAGAATATTGCAAAACAGGGTCGTTATACCTTAGAGTTAGTTGTTAAAGATAATGCAAATAAAAAATCCGAGGCTTTCCAGACTTATCTGACGGTCTTCCTCGATGAAATTGAACCGGAAGCAACCGCTGAAAACTCAAAACGCAATACCGCAACCATTACCTTAACCGATAAAGGC
>JAAVYP010000088.1 GCA_022791195.1 Clostridiales bacterium
ATAGCAGCCATTATCGTTTCCTCTTCTGCCATGTCTCGTAGCTTCTGGAACGTCTGCTCCGCCAAATCTGCCTTTTCTTCTAAGTATTTTAGACTCTCTCTAAATGCCGGCCCATCTTTCTGAATATTTTTCACACTTAATAATTCCGAAAATTCCTGATCCTGGAACAAAGTTTTAATCACCTTCAGATTCTCTACATATTCTCCCATGTAGTCTTTGATCGTCTGCTCTACTTCCCCATAATTACCACTCGTATGAATCTCTTCCTCTATGGAGTCCTCCATCTCATCTAACTGAATCAGCTTTGTAACTTCCTCTTCCAACTGCTTTACCTGCCTCATTGCCAGAATTACGACTCCAGCCGCCAGCAATAAGATTACCATTACCATCAAAATTGCAACGATCTTTTTTCCTTTTCGTTTTTTTCTGTTTTTCTGCATGGGGCCTTGTCCTCCGTCATACTTCCTCTGTATTTCTTATCGGTTTCATATTACTACAGCTCATCTTAAAATTCAACTGCCCGACCTGTTTAAAACTGCAGCTGGTATAAATGGGCATATACGCCGCCTCTCTCTAAGAGTTCCTGGTGCGTACCTTCCTCGGCAATGCCCTCTTCCGTCAGAACCAATATACGGCGCGCGTTTCTAATGGTAGACAGTCGGTGGGCGATGACAAAGGTCGTTCGGTTTTTCGCCAATTTTTCCAGAGATTCCTGTACCACCCGCTCACTCTCATTATCCAAAGCAGAAGTGGCCTCATCAAAAATCAATACTGGCGGATTCTTTAGAAAGACTCTTGCGATGGAAAGTCTCTGCTTCTGTCCTCCTGACAATTTTACACCCCTTTGCCCAATATCTGTCTGATATCCATCCGGCATATTCATAATAAATGTATGGGCATTAGCCGCCTGGGCAGCTGCAACCACTTCTTCATCTGTAGCTTCCGGACGCCCATAGCGAATATTGTCAATAATCGTTCCGGCAAATAGGTAAACATCCTGCTGTACAATTCCAATCTGATTCCGCAGATCTTTCAGGAGAATATCCTTTACATTAATTCCATCTAAACTAACAGCTCCGCTGGTCGCATCATAAAAGCGGGGGATCAGGCTGCACAACGTAGTCTTGCCCGCTCCGGATCCTCCTACCAAAGCCACATACTCTCCTGCTTCTACCGACAAATTTACATCTTTCAACACATCTTCTGGATGATCTCCATAATGAAAACTTACATGCTCAAATTTCACTTCTCCGCGGGCGCGTTCCATCGGCTGTGCCTGTTCCCCGTCCGCGATGTCTGGAGCTATGTGCATAATTTCCTGAAAACGTTCATAGCCAGAATATCCGTTCTGAAACTGCTCGGCAAAATCTACCAGCTTCTTCACAGGTTCTGTAAAGTTATTAATATATAGAAGAAACGTCACCAAGTCCGCAGCCGAAAGCTGCTGTTTTGTCATTAAAATCGCGCCTATGATTAAGGAACCCACCGTAATCAGCGTCGAAAAAGCCCCCATTCCCGAATGATAAAAACCCATGTACCAGTAACTTTTTCTTTTGGACTGAACAAAACGGCCGTTGCCCACTTCAAATTTCCGCATTTCCTCCGTTTCATTTCCAAATGACTTTACCACCCGGATCCCTGAAAGGCTGTCCTCAATCTGGCTATTAATATCCGCGATTTTTCTCCGGTTATCTTTAAAAGCACTCTTCATCTTTCCGTTCAGATAAACCGCATAAATCATCATTACGATCACAATCCCAATTGGAACCAGCGCAAGCTTCGCATTGACCAACAGCAAGATAATAAAAGCTCCAATCAGCTTAATGCACGAAATCACCACATTCTCCGGTCCATGGTGTAAAAGTTCGCTGATATCAAAGAGATCGTTTGTCACTCGGGACAGCAAATGCCCTACCTTCTGATTATCATAAAAGGCAAAAGACAGCTTCTGATAATGGCCGAAAATCTCTTCCCTCATATCGTGCTCGATCTGCGCCCCCATGATATGCCCAAAGTATGCAATATAAAAATTACAGCCCATTTCTACGAGAATCATAACAATCATCAAAATTCCCAGTTTCAAAATCGGGCCTGTCGCCTCCTGCAATGGGCGGTTTACAACTGTTCCTGTGATATAACGAACAATTAGCGGAATAGC
>JAAVYP010000089.1 GCA_022791195.1 Clostridiales bacterium
CGACCATCCAACCCAGGCCGATCGCCATATCGGAGTAAGCTGAGAAGTCCAAATAGATCTGCAGCATATAAAGCAACGACCCAAGCCAGATTCCCGAGGCGGGAGTTCCAGATAAATGACCGGACAGAGGAAGCAGGGAGTTTGCCAAAACTCCACAGTGATCTGCCAAGATAGATTTTTTAGCGAGGCCGACGCAGAAGCGGCAGAGACCGTCTGCAATAGAGGAAACTGTGGCAGAACGATCTGCCAGTTCCTTACGGAAAGGGGCATATCGTACAATGGGCCCGGCGGTACAATGGTGAAACAGACTGGTGTATAAAAGGAGAGCCAGATAACTACTTTCAGCTTCAACAATTCCTTTGTATGTGTCTGCAATATATGAGATTAATTTAAAGGTATAAAAAGAAATGCCAAGGGGAAGCACGAACGTTGGAAAGTTCCAGGATATAGGAAATACTATATCCAAAGTATCCATGAAAAATCCGGTATATTTGAAGATACCCAAAACGGTTAAAAATAGGAGGATAGCAAAAATAAGCCAGCATTTGCGCCGCCGGGCATCCTTCTTATCCTGTCTCTGTATTTGAAGTGCAAAGTACCATCCGATGGCAGTCATAGCTAAAAGGAGCAAAAAGTATCGAATGCCGCTCCAGACATAAAAAATTAGAGAAAAAATAAGAAGCACTTTATTTTTTCTCTCGATGGCCGGCACCTTATAATAAACGAGTAAAAATAACGGTAGAAAAAACAGAACAAAAAATAAACTTGAAAATGTCATAATCTCCCCCAGAAAATCCCCTTTCATATCCTATATTAGTGAAAGAAAAGCAGGAACTACAAGTGAGTACCTGCTTACTTTTATTATAGCTCCGGTTCGACAGAAGTCAATATAGTTCGACATAAAAATCCCTTGACAAATTCAGGAATTTCTATATACTTTAAGTATCAAACTATTTTAGATTAAAAATATTTAACCGGAGTAAAATTATGACTGGAAAAATATGTGGAACAGGCGCCTGTGTGCCTGAGAGAGTCGTGACAAATGACGACTTGTCGAAATTAGTAGAAACAAGTGACGAGTGGATCCGGGAAAGAACTGGTATCCGGAACAGACATATCATTTCCGGAGAAGAGACAACAGTAACCTTAGCTGCCCAGGCGGGCCGCCGGGCGTTGGAAAACGCCGGAATCACAGCGGAAGAAGTAGATATGATTCTGCTGTCCAGCATTTCTTCCAATCTGATTCTGCCCTGCGGGGCCTGCGCGGTGCAGGGGCTGCTGGGAGCTTCCCGGGCAGTCTGTTTTGACC
>JAAVYP010000057.1 GCA_022791195.1 Clostridiales bacterium
ACAATATTTAGTTTTCTGAAAGCTTGGCGGTTTCGGCTTAGCCGAAATGTTGTCCTCTTAGGGCAACAAGGCAAGCTTTCCAATAAACGCCTGCGTTTATTGTACCATAGGAAAAGTAGTAATTCAACCTATAATAGCAAAGCAAAGACCCCCTCCGAAATAACATTCGGAGGGGGTTATGTTAAAACTCATCCTTCACAACTTGTTTTCGATTTAACGTCACATCGCCGGACACGATATCAAAATTGTAATTAGCGCTGCCGTCGCCATAACTATACCGCCCTGATTCATGAATCGTCGGGAAATCGCAGTAAAAATCGCCTGAAACCTTATCATGTTTCAAATTAAATCCATTGCCATCAGGCATGCTCATAGTAAAATCACCCGAAACGCCGTCAAAATCAATTTCATACGGCATGATTTCATTATCAATCACACACTCACCCGAAACAATATCAATATCAAGACCACCAATGTTCCCTGTCATTTCGATATCTGCCGAAACCGCCTCTACATCCGCCAGTGCTGTCTGCATGTTAAGACATTGCAGATCACCGGATACGGTCTCTATATCAATTTCATGACACGTAAGATCGCGCATATCAACGCGGGCCGATACGGTATCAATCGTTAATTTCTCCAGATTGTCGGCCGTCTCCTTAGGCAGCAACAAAGTCAGCTCTTTTTTCAAATTGTGAAACAAGCCGAAAAATTTGCGCGGTTTACTGTATTGTATCGTAAGTGTTCCATTTCGATTCAGCCAGCGCAGCTCGGTATCCTCATTTTTAGCACCCGTTTCCCGAATGACAATCTCATCCCCATCATAAGGCTCTATCTGAATCGAACCTGCTGTCCAATGGATATCAATTTCTTTGATCTCGGCTTGGCATGTACCGCCTCCCACCGTATAATCCTCTGCATGATCATACTGATAACCGCCAAACGAAAAACCGATAAATTTGCAATCGCCTGCAATACCGGCGACCAGCACGGCCGTCAACAAAACCGCAACCAGCGCCCATATAACAATAGAAACTATTTTTACTGTTTTCATACTGAATCCACGATCCTTTCACACTGTTAGGTTACATCATTATGTTAATTCTGCTTTTTCGATTTATCGCTGTAAGTCCACAAATAAAAGGACGCGTTAATAATATTATGAATGGCCGATGCAATAATAAAGATGACCCATGATATGCCCCAAGAATTAAATACAAAACTAACCAGCAAATACACAATCACCGTAAGTGTCCACAGAAGCGACAGAATGGCCGACTGTAAGGGAGAGGAGGGTGTTTCTCCTGCCTTTTTTGCTTTCATGTGCTCGGTTTGTGAATCGCTTTTCATTTCATAACGCTTATAGGCCGTACTGCGATAGATGATCAAACCGGTTGCCACCGCCACCAATGTAAACATCAGACAAATGCCTACATTCTCATTCACAGACTCTAAAATAATCACCGGAATCGGTGAGAGAATATACATCGCCACCGACAAAGCCAGCAACAAAGAACGCATGACCGTGCTTTTCTGTTCACGCGGATCGGCTTTTTTCATCTTTATTTCATTGAGCAGGGCGCCTACATCGCCGATGCCGGCCGCTGCTGCATTAAAGGCCTCTTCCTCACTCTTGCCGGATGCAACCAAATCATCATATTTATCCAGCGTATTCAATTTGATTTCGCTTTGAATATCCCCCGCGTCTTCCGGCGCGTCCTTAAACAAATAGTCGATATACGATATCAGTCTTTCTCTCATTCCATTGTCTCCTTATACAATAATTTATCGATAATCCGCTTTGTATGAAGCCATTCGTCATACAGCCTGCGGTACAAATCCCTGCCCTTTTCTGTGATTTGATAGTATTTACGGCGGGCACCTGTGTTTTCATCGCCCCAATAGGAAATAACAGCCCCTGCTTCTTCCAATCGTTTAAAAGCAGTATACAGGGTGGCTTCTTTCAACTCATACTCCCCTTCAGAACCAGCGAGAATCGCTTTATTGATATCATAACCATAGCTATCTCTCTGCATCAGCACAGATAAAATGAGCGCATCGGTATGACCGCGAATCAGATCAGCTGCTAACATATTGCCTCCCCCTCATTGATATAGATACATTATATATTCGATATACATCACCTGTCAAGGTATTTCGTGTCAAAAAAACAAAAGTTATTATTTTTTTAAAAATTACGATTTATGAAATCCATATTAGTATGATAGCCTATATATTATTTACACGGATGGCAAATAGCCATAATCATCGAGGACATGTCATCTTAATAACAAATCGGATACAAAGAAAGGATGGTCAAATCAATGTTTCATAATTCAGCACAAAATCCTGATTGCATTTCCGCCTTAACAAAAAAATGCGTGTCAGCCTGCACGATCGATCCGCAGCTTTATATGGAATACGACGTCAAACGCGGTTTGCGCGATATTAACGGAAAAGGGGTATTGGCCGGCCTAACCGAGATATCCGACGTCAGACAAAATAAAATTATAGACGGCAAAGAGGTGCCGTCAGACGGCGAACTTTTTTATAGAGGCATCAACGTACGCGATCTGATTAACGGTTATATGGCCGATAATCGGTTTGGCTTTGAAGAGACGGTCTATTTATTGTTAACCGGTGAACTGCCAACCAAGGCGGCCCTCTCGGATTTTCGCAGTTTGCTTGCCTCTTACCACGCGCTGCCCAAAAATTTTGTGCGCGATATCATCATGAAAGCACCCAGCGCCGATATGATGAATTCATTAACGCGGAGTGTTCTCACCTTATTTTCTTATGATAATAACCCCAACGACACTTCGTTTGAGAACGTCATGAGACAATGCCTGCAACTAATCGCCGTATTCCCTATTTTTGCTGTTTACAGCTACAAGGCCTATAATTTTTACAGCAAAGAAGATTCGCTTGTCATTCACAAGCCTCTGCCCGAGTTATCAACAGCCGAAAACATTCTCTACATGTTAAGACCTGATTCTAACTATACTGATTTAGAAGCCAAAGTATTAGACATGGCGCTGGTTCTTCATGCCGAGCACGGCGGCGGCAACAACTCCACCTTCACAACTCATGTTGTGACCTCTTCGGGCACCGACACTTATTCGGCCATTGCCTCTGCCCTTTGCTCCTTAAAAGGGCCTAAACACGGCGGAGCCAACATCAAGGTGGTGCAGATGTTTGACGATATGAAGGCCAATATCAACACCAATGATGATGACAGCATCCGCAATTATCTGCGCGATTTAGTCGATCGCAAAGCCTTTGACCGGGCCGGCCTGATTTATGGTCTTGGCCATGCCGTTTATAGCATTTCAGACCCGAGAGCCAGAATTTTCCGCGGCTTTGTGCAAAATTTAGCGGCCGAAAAAGGGCGCGAAAAGGATTTTGAACTTTATGAAAAGGTGGCCGCTTACGCCCCGGAGATTATTGCCGAAAAGAAGAAGATTTATAAAGGCGTTTCGGCCAATGTCGATTTTTACAGCGGCTTAGTCTACAACATGCTGGGCATCCCGCACGAACTGTTCACACCGATTTTCGCTGTAGCCAGAATTGCCGGTTGGAGCGCGCATCGTTTGGAAGAGCTGATCAACACAGGAAAAATTATTCGTCCTGCTTACAAAAGCATTGCCAAAGATCGGGAGTATGTTCCTATCTCCAAACGAAAATAAAAAACAAAGGTCTCTCATAGAAGAGACCTTTGTTTTTTTATTACTGCTTTGTAACTCAACATCATAAACCGATTTCTTTCGGTAATCCGATTTTCAAACTTAGATCATGCAGCAAGGCGCGTTGCATTCAGCAACATAGGCAAACCGCAAGATATCAATGTATTATAGGTCCCCCTCTGCGGCCAAAAGCACTTCAGCATTCGTGCCGTAGAAAATATCGTCACGTCCGGAGATATTGGCCAAAAACCGTTCAAAATCATCCCAAGTGTCCTTGATATCAAATTCATAAGAATGGCCAAAAATATAGAAAATCTGCGGACACTCGGGTTTGAGCGCGATAAACTGCTCTCCCAAGGCTACCATGCGTTCAAAATCGCCATGCTCATAAACCGTTGGCCGAAATTCAAATAAATTGTCCTGCATCTCAAAATTTCCGCTGCAGTTGGCCGTTCGGGCATAGCGAACGCCGGTATTCTCCCGAATGATCTGCGCCACACGCGAATCTGCTTCAACCCCAGGGCCGGGATAGGCGAAGCCGCGTACTTCATAGCCCACAATGTCAGAAAGCCGCAGACGGTCTGCTTCCACCTGCTCAACAATCACCTCTTCGGGTGCACCGACCAACGGCCGGTGGGTCAGCGTGTGCGCCGCCACCTCATGACCGCGATAAACACGCGCAATCTCACTTTCTGTAAAACGTATTTGAGGAAAGGTGACCCCCTCTTGCGTTAACGTGCCAACCCGCCCCAAATTGCCTGAATTCAGATTAAACGTCCCTTTGACATGGTATTTATCAAACAATGCAATTAAACGCTCATCCTGAACCACGCCGTCGTCAAAACTAAAAGTCAGCGCCTTCATTTTTCCATTAAACATTTTTACCTTTTCCTTTCTTTCAAAAACAGGAATGCATGAAACAGTGGTTAAATTGATATTTAAAATTTTGCATCCATTCATATTCCGTCCCGGACGCAGCGCGATCCTTGACTCACTTAGAACAATGAGTGGGCTCTCTTTGCATAAGCCGGCTGACTACCGGTGCAATCTGCCCAACCGTATCCGAGCTCACCATGCTGATTTCATTGATCTGTTGCTGTGCGGCCTCACCAGCGGCCCCATTAATATAAGCACCCACTGCCGCTGTCAATGGCAAACTTTCTTGGCTATACCCGAACAAGCCACCCAATATACCGCTTAACACATCACCGCTGCCGGCTGTTGCCATACCCGGGCAGCCGCGATTGCTTACATAGGTTTCTCTGCCGTCCGTCACGACCGTAGCCGGCCCTTTCAACAGCACAGTTACGTCATGCTGAAGCGCAAACTGTTTTGCAAGTTCCATCGGATTTTGCAAAACATCCTTAATTTCTTTTTGAATCAGTCTGGCAAATTCCCCCGGATGCGGCGTAATCACCACGCGGCAGGTCTTTTGGTCTAAAACAGAAAGAGCACCGTCGGCCAGCGCATTTAAGCCATCGGCATCCACAATTAATGTGCCTTGATAACGGGACAATAAGTAGGAAATTATCCTTGCATGATCAGGTCCGCGTCCCCACCCCATGCCTACACAGGCCGCCGTTGTGCCAGCCAGCGCCTCATCAAGTGCCTCCGGCGCGAAAGACAAAAATCCCTCTTGGTCCGGCATGGGATACAGCGTCACCTCTGTTACTTCGGGCAAAAAAGCCGGCAAAATCGACTGGGGCACACAAAGACGGGCAATACCGCAGCCCGACCGAAGTGCCGCACCGGCAAAGGCCGTTACCCCCCGCGCCGAAAGCTTAATCGCCCCCGGATAAAACCGACAGCCGCCCATAACAGCCACCGTACCAAAATTGCCTTTGTGACAAGCGCCCGCTCTCTTTTTCAGAATGGCTTTACAATCTTCTTCCGCTATCAGACTGATCGAAGAATCCGGCGCTATACCAATATCCGCTATGCTGATGCGACCCATGACATCCTTGGCCTGATTCAACACCTCTCCGGTTTTGAGCGCCGCAATCACAACCGTTTGATCAGCCTTGACGCACAGCTCGCATAGGCCGTTTTCCGCATGCAGTCCGCTTGGGATATCAGCGCTGACCACATAGGCGCCGATCTTATTCATCTCCTCTACAGCCTGTCTGAAAACACCCTGCAGCGTCCCCGAAAAACCCGTGCCCAGGATACAATCCACCAACATATCATAACCCGCAAGAACGCCGGGGGCATAGCGAAGAACCGGAACGCCTGCCCGCTGGGCTTTCTCGTAAAAATAAGAGCCGTCCTCGGACAATTTTTCGGTTAAAACAACAATCGCCGCATCGTGCCCATTCTGCCATAACAACATGGCCAGCGCATAACCATCACCCGCATTGTTGCCGGCGCCGCACACAACGCCGATTTTTCCGCGCCAGGTACAGGCATGATAAATGCCCTCAGCGGCCCTTTGCATTAATTCAACAGAAGGAATCCCCTGTTTCACAGCGCGCCGGTCGGCAGCGCGCGCTTCGCTGACACGGATTATTTTTTGCATGTTGACAACATCCTCTCTTGATTCAGCAAACTTTTGTCAGCCAACGCGCGGTCTTTCCATACATGATTGTGCTGTTGGCTGTTTGCACGATTATTATAGGCCAAAGTTCACAAAATTTCAATAGCACTGCAATTGCAATTACCGATAAAGTTGTGTATAATACCCTTGTATAAAAACAAGAAAAATGCAAGCCGCCCGCAGCGGCAGAACGGAGAGTAAAATCATGCTTTCGATTGGAATGAGCAAAGAAAAGAGCACCATCATCACAGAAGAACAAACCGCGATACGCATGCACAGCGGCGGTCTGCACGTTTTAGCCACGCCGGCCATGATCGCCCTTATGGAAGAAGCGGCGCTTGAAAGCGTCAGCTCTGCCTTAGAGCCAGGTCAAACAACCGTAGGCACCTTGGTCAACATTCAACATATTGCACCCACACCGGTGGGCAGCACCGTAAAGGCTGTCGCCAAGCTAATCGAAATCGACCGCAAGCGTCTTGTTTTTGAAGTTGAAGCCTTTGATGAGAAAGAAAAAATCGGCTGCGGCACGCACGAACGCTTTATCGTAAGCAGCACTTCGTTTCAGGAAAAATGTGATCAAAAATTACAATAAAAAAGGAAAAGGACTTTTCATTATGAATGCAAACATACCGCAAAATTCTCCTTTGGAGCCTATATCGCCCAAAAAGCCGATTCGCGCACTATTCTCAAGAGCCGGTCTCGCCGGTCTTGTTTATTTAGCCATTTCGCTCACTGTCTCCACGTTGTTTTTAGTATTTTATCTGGCCATTACCAGACACTTTATTTTCATGCCGGGCATCACGCTGGCTGCATCGGTCATTCCCTATGCATTTGCGATTCCCGCTATTTTTTTGATGATGAAAAAGCAACCAAAAATGCCACGGGAGAAAAAACGATTCAAGATTCGTTATCTGCTGGCTGCATTCGTCGTCTGTGTACTGTTGGCGCAAATCGGCGCACTGATGGGATATGGTATTACATCAGCTTTGCAAAGTGTACTGCCCATTCCCATCTCTGATCCACTGCAAACGCAGTTTTTTTCTCTTTCTCTATGGGAAAATCTGCTTCTCGCAGGGATAGCCGCGCCTGTTTTAGAAGAGATCGTATTTCGTAAACTCATTTTAGGGCGCATCACTCAATTTGGCGATGGCATTGCCATTTTCGTGTCCGCCTTTATCTTTGCTCTGATTCACTGCAATTTATATCAATTCTTCTACGCCTTTTTGCTGGGTCTTGTGTTAGGCGGTGTGTACTGCCGGTCGGGCCGTGTGCTCTATCCGATTTTGCTGCATGCCAGCTTCAACCTTTTCTGCGGGGTACTTCCCTCGTTTCTTTCATCACTCGTTTCAGAATTTGATCCCGGCGCGCTGCTTACCGATTATCGCCAAGCACTCTATTTGCTCTATGAACTGATCATTTGGCTGCTGGTGATCACCGGCATCATTCTGCTCATTCGTTTTTTCAGAAAACGATTTGATTGGTTTGGCGCTTATGTAAAAAACATCGGCACTCATTTCGCAGCAGCCGCCAGCAATGTCGGCATGATTCTGTTATTTATCGCCTCTCTTCTCATTAATCTGCTCAATCTTTTAAGCGCCGCATAAACAGATAAAAACACAAAACGATTTGCACAAAAAGCCATTCATTTCTATTATTGGAGATTATCATGAAAAAAGTTGTCACCATACAAGATATTTCCTGCTTTGGAAAATGCTCACTAACGGTCGCTCTGCCTATCCTTTCGGCGATGGGCATTGAAACGGCGATCATTCCCACCGCCATTCTTTCCACGCACACCGGCGGTTTCACCGGCTATACGTTTCGGGATTTAACCGAGGACATTCAGTCGATCGCTGATCATTGGAAAAGCATTCCCCTTTCTTTTGAAGCCGTTTACACCGGTTATCTCGGCTCTGCTGAACAGCTCGCCATTATGGATCGTTTTTTTGACGATTTCGGCCAAGACTCCTGTTTGTTTGTAGACCCCGTTATGGGCGATAAAGGCAAGCTCTATGCCGGTTTTTCACCTGAATTTCCGCTGCAAATGGCCAAGCTTTGCGCCAAGGCCGATATCATCGTTCCCAACCTGACCGAAGCATGCGCAATGCTGAATTTGCCATATATAGAGGAGGACTATACAAAAGGATATATTGAAGATATTCTCTATAAGCTCCGTGCATTAGGCGCAAAAAATGTTGTACTAACGGGTGTTAGTTTTCAGCCTGATTCATTAGGCATTGCACTCTTGCAGGAAGGCGAAAATCAGGTTTACTATTATTTTAATGAAAAAATTCCGATTGCGCTGCACGGTACGGGCGATCTGTTTGCCTCCTGTGTGCTGGGCGGGCTCATGAACGATCTTTCTTTACAAAAATCGCTGCAAATTGCTGTCGACTTTACGGTAAAATCCATTCAGCACACCATCACCGATCCTGATTATCGGTACAGCACCAAATTTGAAGAATGCATTCCTGCTTTGCTGCATATGCTTGATAAGCAGTCCAATTAACAAGCATATCTGAAAAGCAAACACTCTTTACCGGTATATTTTTGAGAGAAAGTGAATATTTTACAGCACGCCGCTGCAATGATAAAAAGGGTGAATCTATGACAACCAAACAAATTATTATACTGATTGTTTCCATTTTGCTGCTGGGCACAGTGATTGGCTGTTCGGTTTATTTTCTCACGATGGTACGAGATGAAATTGATATTACCGATTCAGCGCGCAGCATCTTTTCCTCTTTTGAAGAAAAGGCCTTGTCCAGCACTGTATCCGAATTAAACGCAAAAGAGCAAAAATTGACCGAACACTGGTCAGATGTAGAGGGCATCTGCCTTGAAACGATGGAGCGGATTGTAAACCGCTATGGCGAGGGCACGATTGACGAAGAAAAAACACGAAGCGCTTTAGAATGCTTCCGCCTGTTTCCGATTAATTCAGGAAAACTCTCTGCCTATCTATCAGATACCGAAGCCATCACAGAGGGGCGCAGCTATTATGAGCAAGCCCTCACACTGCCTGAAGCCAAGAAAACCACCGCCGCACTGTATCTTTCATATGTCAGCGCCAAAGATAAAACACGTTACGAGGATGCCAAGGCAAAATTCAGCTCACTGATAGACGCAGACACTCTCAAAACCATGGTCAATGAATATAAAGCCAAATATCAATTAAACGAAATCTCTTCCTTTTTGGAAAGAATTAGCTCATTTGGTGTTTTGAAGGATGAAATCAAAACATTAAGCCAAGAAATCGAGGACTATCAAAAATGGCAGGAGGAAACCACCCCCTATAAAGGACAAATTGAGGTGCTTTATGTCCGCAATTTAATGGCTTTTCCCGAAATTGTGTATGCGCCCGGTGCCAAATACACCGAAACCTATGATTCTTCGCTGATCACGCCCTATGAATTCAAAAAAATTATCGAGAGTCTTTATGAAAAGAATTATATATTAATTGATATTGAAAGTTTAGAAAAAGACGGCTCTCTGGCCGAAATAGCCGTTCCGGCTGGCAAAAAGCCGATTGTTTTGTGTGTAGAGGACTTATCCTATGCTTCAGCGAAAGAAGGCGGCGGTACCATCAGCCAATTAGCTTTAGACGAAAACGGAAAACTATGCTCCATAACCAATGGCAATACGCTTTACGATAATGAATCGGTGCTCATTTTAGACGAATTTGCCAATGCACATCCCGATTTTGTTTTTAAAGGCGCCCGCGGCATGATCTCTTTAACCGGTTACGAAGGACTTTTGGGCTATCGCACTGGTAATGGCCAGGAATCCGAAACGGAAAATGCCAAGAAAGTTGTGAAAGCCTTACAGGAAGAGGGATGGACCTTTGGCTGCCAAAGCTATTCCTACGCCGATATGGCAAAAGCCAGCTTAGAGACCCTGCAAAAAGACACCGAAAAATGGCGCAGCGAAATCGGCGCTATTGTAGGCGACACGGCTGTTTATGTTTGGCCCTATGGCTCTTCAGTTCGTTCCGGCGAGAAGAAAGCGGCTCTTTACAGCCAAGGTTTTCGCATCTATTGCGGCGTAGGCCTCTCTGCTTATCGCGCGAACGAAAGCGATTCGCAAGGCATTTTTGTGGATCGAAAACCTCTTAGCGGATACAATCTAAAAAATCGAAAAGATGATTTTTCACATCTTTTTGACGCTTCAAACGTACTTGATCCTACCCGTACCGCAAGCAATTCCAACGAATAAAATCACATAAATTGAAAAACATCGCCTTTGGGAGCTCCCCAAAGGCGATGTTTTTCTTGTTTTTTCTTTCAAACAAATATAATTCAGACGAAAATGCACAAAATAATATCAAATTATCGATTATATATGACAAATCGATTGATTTTATCATATTGTTGCAAAATATTATTGACATTAAGAATACTTTATTATATAATATGTCGCGGAGGGTTATCCACAGTGAAAAACAAACGTCTGAAAATTGCACGAATCGAATGCGATATGAAACAGGAAGATTTAGCAAAAGCTGTTGGTGTTACCCGTCAAACCATCGGTTTAATTGAAGCAGGTAATTACAATCCCACACTGAAATTGTGCGTCGCTATCTGCAAAGCATTAGGCAAAACATTGAACGAATTATTTTGGGAAGAATGAGCTGTGTTCTCCCACTTACAACCGGTTTTGGCGCTTTTTTGATCACTCTCCATGCTGATCACAAGAAAGGAATGAGCTTTGCATATGTATCACACCCGCAATTTTACCGCTGTGCCCCATACCGAAAATATTCGTAACAGGGCAGTCTCTAAACCAAAGACCGTTTCACCTTATACAGCACTCGCTTTTAAAATATTCAATCGAGTCAAGCTGCATTTGGTTCTTTATACATTTTGCTTCTATGTGCTTCCGCTGATTTTATCATCCGCAGGGCAACGCAGTGTACTCTTAGCGCTCGTATATCCGGCGCTTAATTTTGTGTTAACCCTTTCTTACGGTTTCCGATACGGATTCATTAAGCACTATATAGCCATCCCCTTGCTGTTATTCCTGCCCGCCTCTTTTCTTTTCTTTAAAGCATATTCCTATTTATTTGCACTTAGTTATTTATTAATTCTTTGCATTGCACTAACCATCGGTGCACTGTATCGGCAATTTGTAAAATGATGGTCCTTAACATTTGCTTACCAGTTTTTTAATTGTCCCTTCATTTGTAGAGAAAAGCAGCCTTTGTGTAATGGGCTGCTTTTCGCATTCTATAAAAATTTCTTATCGATTCTGATGTTTTCTTAAATCTTGTCCCTTTTTATTGACATCAATCGGAATTTACCGTACAATAAGATGAATGAATGATGCTCTGTGATTAACAACAAGAAAGGAATTTAAAATGAAAAAAGCACTACTGCTCTTCCTGTCTGCACTGATGATTACCCTGTTTACCGCATGCGGAACCGAAGTGATTGACGACAGCAGCGGAAAAGACGATACAGAAGCCACCCAGCCGCTTTCAAAACCTATCAACAAAGTGGACGAGAACTTTGCCGCACAAAACGGAAATGCTTCAAACATGACCGAGCCTACCCAAAATCCCACTGATCCCGCGCCGACCGATAACAACCAAGACGGGAACACAGCGCCAATCGATGATCAATCAACAAGCGCACCTTCTTTTGTGACCGAAACGCTAAGTACATTCCCTTCCAACGATGTATTTGACCCCGAAGGAAAAATCATTGACGAAAGCACAAACGGCGACACAACCACCTATAAAGTAAAATATACAAAGTCGCTTGCGCTGATTGTCAACGTCACCCAAACAAAAGAAACAGACGGCACAAAAGTATCTGTCAAGGCTTATATTCAGCACTATTCTCTTTATATGAACGAAGGCAAAAAAGCAACTATCACCATTGGTTCTAAAGCAACAAGCGCTATTTCGCCCAAAGTCACAAGAGAAGATGCTTCCACCGCAGCACGCACGCTACTGCTCTCCGCCGAAAACACCGTGCCAAGCGGCGAACCCTTTGATCTTAAGGTATATATGTCTTATGAAGGCAATTATAATAAAATCTATGTAAAAGATATTTCGCTTGAAAAAACAATTATGGCAAAATAAAAAACGCTGCATAGGGGCACCCTCCATAAGGAAGGTGCCCCTAGGCTTTTGTATCATAAAATTAAATAATAGATTTTGTTAAGCGGTATAGCCTTTGACTATGCCGTTTTTGCTTTGCTGCGATCCTTTTGTGCCATATGCTCTTGGAACGCCTCTTCCATTTCTTCGGGACTAAGCTCCCGAAGTATGCCTACGCCGTTGTAGTAAATATCCATCAACTGAACACGCTTGCCGTCAAGGTATCTCGGTGCATACACAATGATCTTATCAATAAATTCGTGTATCAATTCGGGTGTGAGTTCCTTTAGCTCGG
>JAAVYP010000058.1 GCA_022791195.1 Clostridiales bacterium
AAGTTAAAATCTGCGATTTTAACAAGTGGACAATCAAGTTTCAGCAACCCGTAAATTTGACGTTTCCGGCGAAGCCGGAATGACGCCGGCGCAAAGGGCGGCAAGACAAATTTAACAAGTTAAAATCTGCGATTTTAACAAGTGGACAATCAAGTTTCAGCAACCCGTAAATTTGACGGTTCCGGCAAAGGCCGGAATGGCGCCGGCGAAAGGCGGCAAGACAAATTTAACAAGTTCAAATCTCCGATTTTAACTTATTGTACCACATACTTTTATAAAATACAACGCGGGCACTTGAAAAATATGTCTATATTGTGTAAAATAATAGTATTATACTTTGCGCAAAGTCATTTGCATGAAAGAATGGCCAAAGGGGACCGCCGTTTATTTCGTGTGCGTGTCTCTACTTGGGAGGTTCATATGGAAAATAATCATAAAATAGTTTTTTCTGCCGTACAGCCGAGCGGCAAGCTGACGATCGGCAATTATCTTGGCTCGATCAAAAACTGGATCGCTCTGCAGGAAGAATATCAGTGTATTTATTGTGTGGCGGACATGCATGCCATCACCGTGCGGCAGGAGCCGGCGGCGCTGCGCCAGCGGACGTATGAGCTGGTGGCATTATACATGGCGTCGGGGCTTGATCCCGAGAAATGCACCCTGTTTGTGCAGAGCCATGTGCCGGCGCACGCCCAGCTCGCGTGGGTATTGAATTGCAACACGATGTTTGGCGAACTGTCGCGCATGACCCAGTTTAAAGATAAAAGCGCCAAACATGCCGATAATATTAATGCGGGTCTGTTTACCTATCCTGCCTTGATGGCGGCTGATATCCTGCTGTATCAGACAGACCTTGTGCCTGTCGGACAAGACCAGATGCAGCATATAGAGCTCACCCGCGATGTAGCCGGCCGCTTTAATTCAGTTTACAGTCCCACCTTTAAAATGCCCGAGGGGCTGGTGCACCGAAACGGTGCCAAGATTATGAGCCTTTCGGAGCCGCAGAAAAAAATGAGCAAATCGGACGAAAACACCAATGCGTTTATTTTGATGCTGGACGATCGCGACACCATTATCCGTAAATGCAAACGGGCCGTGACTGATTCCGAAGCGCAGGTGCGTTTTGGCGAAGGCAAGGACGGTATCAATAATTTGATGACCATTTATGCCTGCTTCACCGGTAAAACGATGGAAGAAATTGAAAAAGAGTTTGAGGGCCGCGGGTATGGCGACTTCAAACTGGCGGTGGGTGAGGCCGTGGCCGACGGACTCGCGCCAATACAGGATGAGTTTGCCCGTCTGACCAAGGACAAGACTTATTTAGAATCGGTCATGGCCAAGGGGGCCGAGGCGGCGAGCCGTCTTGCCGGCCGCACCATGGCCAAGGTGTATAGAAAGGTTGGCTTTATCGGATGATGAAAACCTATGTTATTTATTGTATTGCAGCGGGTGTGGTCGCTTGGCTTTTCTCGTTTTCGGTAACGCCTTTGGTGCGCGCCTTTGCCTATAAGATTGGTGCTATTGACGTGCCCAAGGATGCGAGAAGAATGCATAAGGAGGCGACGCCGCTTCTTGGCGGTCTTGCCATCTGGTTTGGTTTTACGGTGACCAGCGTGCTGCTTTGCGGCCTGTCGGCCTCTTCGATTGTCATGTGGATTGGTGCCACGCTGATTGTGCTGACCGGGGTTGTTGACGACCGGTTTGGTTTAAAGGCTCTTTTGAAATTTGCCTTGCAAATTGCCATCGCGCTTGGCACGGTTCTTCTTGGCGATATTATGATTACAGAGATTACCTTTTTTGATACGACGCTTGTTTTTGGCCGGGTGTGGGGCACGGTGATCTCAGTTTTATGGATTGTAGCGCTGATTAACGCGATCAATTTAATTGACGGGTTAGACGGCCTTGCCTGCGGTGTTTCAGGCATCGGCGCGCTTTCTATTCTGGTCATTTCGATCATTTATTCCAATAACTATATGGCTCTTTTTGCTTGTGTGCTGGTGGGGGCCTGCGCCGGTTTTCTGCCTTACAATCTGCATAAAGCCAAAATTTTTATGGGCGATACAGGCGCTATGTTCCTTGGCTATATCCTTTCGATCATGTCCATTCAGGGCATTATGTCGATGAATTCGCTGTTGGCGTTTATCACGCCGATTGCGGTGTTTGGCCTGCCGCTGTTAGATACGGCATTTGCCTTTATCCGCCGCATTCTGCATGGCAGAAGCCCTTTTTCAGCCGACAGAGGGCATCTGCATCACCGGCTCATTGACATGGGCTTTACGCACATGCAGACGGTTTGCATTATGTATATTATCAGCGCGGTGTTAGGGGTGGCGGCGATTGTTCTTTCACTGCGGAATTTGGACGAGTCCTTAGAGCTGTTCAGCAACACCAGGCTGATGTTTGCTGCCTGCGGCATTTTGGTGGTGGCCGTGTGCCTGTTTACCTTTGCCTTTTTTGTGTTCCATCATTTCAATATTCGGGTCGATTCAGGCCTGCAAAAAGAGGAGGAGCCTCCTGATTCAGAGCATAAAACGCCATAAATGGCATTTCGATTTTTGTATCTTTTAAATTTTATCTTACTGTGAGGTTATATAGAAATGTGGTTTTTATTTGCTTTGATTGCTACCCTTGCATGGGGCGGCGCTGATTTATTTTATAAAAAAGGGACCGACGAAAACGATTCGCAAAGTCATTTGAAAATAGCCGTTTGGGTCGGCCTTGTGATGGGTGTATGCGCCTTGGCGCTGCTCCCGTTTGCCGAAAGCGGCATTGGCGTGCTGAATCTGCATAATTTGGTCAGATATGCGCCGGCTTCGGCCTCTTACATACTTTCAATGGTGATTGGCTATGCGGGACTTCGCTATTTAGAGGTGTCAATTGTTTCGCCTGTGCAGAATGCCTCGGGTGCTTTTTCCGCTGTGCTGATGGCCATTTGGTTTGCCTTTACGGCTGATAACTTTACCGAGGCCTTTTCGGAGGAGACCGGCTTTGTTTTTGGCGAGGTGCAGGGTCTTTCGCTGGTGAACAACATTTTGATCGGGGCTGGTTTTGTCGTTATTTGCGCTGGCGTTATCGCGCTGGCAGTTGTGGAACATCGGTTAGCAGCCGGTGAGCTGACCGAGACAAAAGAGAACCGCAAATACCGTCTAGGCGCGCTGGCGCTGCTGTTCCCGCTGTTGTACTGCATCTTCGATACCATCGGCACCGCGGCAGACGGCATTATTTTGGATGGCGACCACGGTCTTTCGCTTGGCGAAATTGACGTGATGGTGATCTATGGCTTAACATTCTTCTTGTTCGGCCTTGTTTGCTTTGTGTATATGTGGGTTAAAAATAAAAAGCCCTATAATCCTTTTAAGGATAAAACCAAGGGCGTGGCCGCCTGCTTTGAAGAATTCGGCCAGATGTTTTATGTGTATGCCATGGCGGCAAAACCTGTGCTGGCGGCGCCGATGATTGCTTCTTATTGTATTATTTCGGTCATTCTTTCGCATATCTTTTTAAAGGAAAAGCTGAAAAAAGGTCAATATGTCTGTGTCATTGCGGTGATTCTCGGCATTGTGATGCTGGGTATTTCCGAAGGGATCGGCAATCTGTAAGACCGATTGTCTGACCCCGGCCGTTGCGCTTTCGGTTTGCTTGCATTTTATCATCGTTAAGAGCCAATCTCCGATTGGCTCTTAGAAAATTCACCTAACTGTGCGCCTGCGCAGTCCGCCGGCCAAGCCGGCATGTTACATTCCTCGGCAGTCATTTTTTATAATAAAGAGCACGCTTGAATATTTGTTTTCAGGCGGCAGGCTTTTCGCTGCGCCAAAGCCTGCGCCGCCGGCTGCTCCTATAACAGTCGCAGTATGGAGGATAAGAATGAAATTAGGAATTTGCTGCTCGGCAGAGCAGGCACCGGTGGCCAAGAAGCTCGGCTATGATTATTGGGAGCTGAACGTGCGCCAGATTGCACAGATGGAGGAAAGCGAATTTGCGGCGTATCGGCAGCAGGTATTGGCTGTCGGCTTGCCGGCTGAGGCGGGCAACTGCTTCTTTCCGGCGGATATTCGTGTTACGGGTGAACAGGCCGACACGCAGGCCATCCGTGCGTATGCACGAAAGGCGCTGGAGCGTGCGGCTGCGCTTGGACTCAAAACGGTTGTGTTCGGCAGCGGAGACGCCCGCCGTGTGGACGAGGGATTTGCCTATGAGCGCGCGTATGCGCAGTTTGTCGAGGCGCTGAAGATCGTGGGCGATATCGCCGGCGAATATGATATCATGATCGCGGTTGAACCGCTGCGCAAGCAGGAGGACAATTTGATCAACCTGGTGCCGCAGGGACTTGCTGCCGCAAAAGAGGCGGCCAACACACATGTGGCTGGCTTGGCTGATCTTTACCATATGAAAAGCGAGGGTGAATCGTTTGCTGATATCGGCACCTATGGCAGCGAGCTTGTGCATATTCATATTGCGGCGGCTGACCGTTCGTATCCCTGCCAAGGGGACGGGCAGGACGCTGATTATGCACAGTTTGCGGAAGCGCTGAAGGCCAGCCGTTATCAGAGCCGAATTTCCATTGAAGCGAACACGCAGGATTTTGAGGCGGACGCCGAACGGTCGCTGAAGCTTTTAAAAACATTCTGTTATGAAGATTGAGCTTTGTCGATAAAAATCCGGTAAAGGATGCAAAAAATAACAGGGGCATATAAAAAACGCCGAAAAGGCGTTTTTTGCTTTGTCAGCCGCCCAAAGAGTTTATTCACATTCGGGCGAACGCTACATACATTGAAAGTAGGATTGCCTAGTCCGAAAGGAGGATAAAAATGAACTGCCTTTGCAATATGTTTGATGACTGCAATGTCTGGATTATTATTATCGCTTTGGTTATTATTTTCTGTTGCTGCTGCAACTGATAGAGCCTAACAAAATGGCAGGGGGGTGTCATGGAATTCCATGACACCCCCCTTTTTACCGCGGAGCGGTCAAAAGGTTTACCGCGGAGCGGTCAAAAGGTTTACCGCGGAGCGGTCAAAAGTGTTACCGCGGAGCGGTCAAAAGTGTTACCGTGCAGCGGTCAAAAGGTTTACCGCGGAGCGGTCAAAAGTATTGTTGCCGTGTCGTTAAAAGCCAAGTGACTTTAGATATTGCAAGCAGAGCGCCGGCCATGCGGACGCACCGGGATATTCCTCTGCCAAGCCGATGCCATGCGGTCCGTGCGCGAAGATGTGCAAATCGTGCGGCACCTTTTTTTCGCTCAGCGCCATGCTCATGAGCAGCGCGTTTTCGACGGGTACAGCCGGGTCATCGGCCGTGTGCCAAATGAACATAGGCGGGGTGTTTTCGGTGACCTGTTTCTCAGCTGACAAATATTCGATCAGCGCGGGATCATCTTTTGTGATCGCAGAACAGGTACCTTGGTGGGTATAGGGGCCGAGCGTTGATACCGAATAACAGAGAACGGCGGCATCGGGCCGGCAGGAAATCTGATCGATTTCGTCACCGTCCGGCATGCCCTCGTCAAAATGCACGGCGCAGGAGGCTGCTAAATGGCCGCCGGCGCTGGAGCCGCAGATGGCAATTTTGTCGGGCAGCACATTCCATTCTTTGGCGTGGTAGCGAACAAAGCGGATGGCTCTTTGCAGATCCAGCATGGGCGCCGGATATGAATAAGGATACAGACGGTAGTCAAGGACCGCGGCATGCAGACCGGCCTGGTTGAACATGCGCGCATAGCCTTCTCCCTCATGCGCGGCCCGCAAGTGATATCCGCCGCCGGGACAGATGATGACACATCCGGCAGGCGACGCTGTATCGGCCGCCGCAGCAGATGTCTCTGCTGCGGGATAAAAATGCAGCTCGGTTTCGGGCTGCTCGAAAGCAGGATCAAATAATGGCGGGGTTTGGTTCCAAAGTTTCATAATACTCTCCATTCTGCCGCATCAGCAGCTGCATTGATTTTCCCATCATGCAGGCCGGCGCTGGCATTTATCGGTTTGTTTCAGTTTCTATGGTATCACAGCGGCGGCCCCACGTCAATTTCTTTTTGCGAATTTTATGAAAACACTTCAAATCTTGCGTATTTTGTTATATAATGTAAAAGGAAAAATTTGTGTTATTCGGGGGACAAGCATGGATTTATTTAGCATCTTGACGTTGGTGGGCGGACTTGCGTTTTTCTTGTTTGGTATGTCTTTGATGGGCAGCGGCCTGGAAAAGATATCCGGCGGACGTATGAAAGGCATTCTTGAAAAGGTGTCGAATACGCCGCTGAAAGGCGTACTGCTCGGCGCTTTGGTGACGGCTGTTATTCAGTCCTCTTCGGCGACGACGGTGATGGTCGTGGGTTTTGTGAACTCGGGCATTATGACCCTGTCCCAGTCGATTGGCATTATTATGGGCGCCAATATCGGCACAACGGCGACGGGTTGGCTCCTTTCCCTTAACAGCCTTGAAGGCTCTGGTATGGGCATGTTGGTTCGGCTTTTTCAGCCCTCCTCCTTTACGCCGGTTCTTGCGTTAATCGGTATTGTGATGTTCAAATTCACCGGCCGCAGCCGCAAACGGGACGTGGGCAGCATTCTGCTTGGTTTTGCGGTGTTGATGTCGGGCATGGCGCAGATGTCGGCCTCGATGTCTGGCCTGCGTGAATCGCCGGTGTTTATCGAGATGGTCACGGCTTTTTCCAATCCCCTTTTAGCCTTGCTTGCCGGCACGGTGCTGACTGCACTGATTCAGTCATCCTCGGCGTCGATTGGTATTATTCAGGCGCTGTCTGTGACAGGTGCCATTGATATGCAGATGACCATTCCGCTGATTGTCGGTGCCTCGATCGGGGCGGCAGCGCCTTGCCTGCTTTCGGCGATCGGCGCGAACACCAACGCCAAACGGGCGGCTTATACCTATCTTTATTTCAATGTCATTGGCGCGGTAGTGCTCATGCCGCTGTATTATATCTTAGAGGCTGTCTTTCATTTTGGATTCGCGGATATGGCGGCCAGCGCGATCGATATTGCGCTGATGAATACCGTATTTAACTTAATTAAAACGGTGCTTTTGATTCCGTTTATCAAGCAATTTGAAAAAATCATGTGTATCACGATCAAAGAGCGCAACAACGGCGAGGCTGAGCCGACTGCGCTGCTTGACCAACGGTTTCTTTCTGTTCCCTCGATTGCGATCGGGCAGGCCAAGCAAGTGGTGGTGAAAATGGCTGAAATCACCCAAAAGGCAATGGATGAGGCCTTGGCCGAGGTGACGCATTTTGACAAGAAAAAGGCGGACAAGGTGGCCGAATATGAAAACAGGACCGACGAATTTGAGGATAAATTAGGCAATTATTTAGTGCAGGTCAGCCGTATGTCCATGACCGAGGCCGAGTCCAACAAGGTGTCGGTTATGCTGCACTCGATCGGCGATTTAGAGCGCATTGCCGACCATGCCGACAATATTGTCAATCTGGCAAGAGAGCTTTACGAAAAGAAGCTTGCTTTTTCAGAGGAAGCCAAGAAAGAAATCGACGCGATTATCACGGCGCTGAAAGATATTGTCCGCTTTGCGACCAGCGCGTTTATTGAGGATGATCCCGAGAAAGCCGCGAAGGTTGAGCCGCTTGAAGAAGTCATCGACTTAATGAAGGACGAGCTGCGCTCAAGACACGTCAAGCGCCTGCAGAATGCCGAGTGCACGATCGAGAACGGCTTTGTCTATAATGATTTGCTGACCAATATCGAGAGGGCCTCGGACCATTGTTCCAATATCGCGGTTAGCGTGCTTCAGCTGCACAGCGTGTCGATTGACACGCACGAGTATTTGCGCGACGTCAAGAAGAATGGCGAAGCATTCAAAGAGACCTATCGGGCCTATAAAACAAAATATTATAATCCGATAAAGCGAGAAAAAACAAATTAATTTTGTTTAGGATAGAAAAATTCACACGGGCAAAGGAGAAAAACGATGGCAGAATGGACTGATACATCCCTGCGTAATCAGGTTATTTACAGCGTGTATACGCGCAATCAAACAGAAGAAGGAACCTTCAAGGCGCTGGAGGCAGATTTGCCCCGTATCGCCGCGCTTGGCACGACGATCATTTGGCTCACGCCGATTCATCCGGCGACCGAAGCGGTGAAAAAAGGGACATACGGCTGCCCCTATTCCATTCGGGATTATCGCGCGGTGGGCGATGAGTACGGCACGATGGAGGATTTCCGTTCGCTGGTAGACAGCATCCACCGGTTAGGTATGAAGGTCATTATTGATATTGTGTACAACCATACCGCGCGTGATTCGGTGCTGGTGAACGAGCATCCCGAATATTTTTACCAGAACGAAAAGGGCGAACCCATCAACCGTTTCCCTGAATGGAACGATGTGTATGATCTGGATTACCGCAACGAGGATGTCTGGGATTATCAGATTGAAACCCTGCAGAACTGGGCACAGCTGGTAGACGGCTTCCGCTGTGATGTGGCGCCGATGGTGCCGGTCGCCTTTTGGCGCAAGGCGGTAGAAGAGGTGGCCAAGGTCAATCCCGAGGCCATTTGGTTAGCCGAGGTGGGCGGTCCCGGCTTTATGCGGCACTTAGAGCGGCTTGGCTGCCCATGGTGGTGCGAAAACGAGATTCTCACCGCCTTTGACATGACCTATGATTATGACGGCTACAACTATTTGTGCAAATATTTGACCGACCGCATTCCGCTTTCAGAATATACCCAGTATTTGTGCGATCAAAACGGTCTCAATCCGCGCAATTATGTGAAAATGCGCTTTTTGGAAAATCACGACCAGCCGCGGGCCATCACCCGCATCAAGCAGGATGAGGATTTGATCAATTTTACGGCGTTCTACTATTTTCTGTTAGGGCCGGCCCTCATCAATGCAGGCGGTGAATATACCAACGATTTTACCCCCTCCCTGTTTGAAAAAGAGCCGATCGACCGGAGCGGCCCCGACAAATCGGCGCTGTTTGCGGCGCTGTCGGCCATTAAACGCCGTCCGATTTTTGCAGAGGGTTATTTTAACATGGTGGCGGATAATGAGCATCACACCGCGATCGGCAGCTATCGGTACGGCGAAGAGTTCGCTGTGGGTGTGTTCCGCCTGCGGGAAACCGAGGGCACGGTGGAAGTGCCGCTCAAAGACGGCATCTATGTCAATGAGATTGACGGCAAGAGCATAACGGTGGAAGAGGGCAAAATGGATATTGCCCAGTGCCCGGCGATTGTTTTTTCCAAAACCGAGCCGTTTAAGCAATACACAGAGGTTGAATAAAAAAAGTCGCTTTCGAGCGGCTGTGTGATAAACGAAATAAAAAAAGGTCGGAAGGCAGCTGCCTTTCGACCTTTTTTATTAGCGCAGTCGCTTAAAAACGACAGGTTCTTTTTTGATTTAGACAAGCCCGATAAAATATTCAACCGCAATGGCGACAATTACCACCAGCGCTGAAATAATGAAGCCGTGAATCATGGGCCGCACGCCCGATTTTTTCATCTCGGAAAAGCTGGTGTTGAGTCCAATCGCGGCGAGGGCAGCCACCATAAGAAATTTGCTGAGGGTTTTAGCGCCCGATGAAACAACCGCGGGAATCACGCCGAAGCTGTTCACAATGGCCAGGGCTAAAAAGCCAAGAATGAACCAGGGGAAAAGCTTGGTGAAACGAACATCTGTTTTTACCTGGGTGGTTTCGCCGGCGGCAAGCGCTTCTTTCTTTTTCAGACGCACTTGGATGAGGGCAAAGACCAGCACGGTGGGGATAATGGCGAGGGTGCGGGTCAGCTTGACCATAGTGGCGAAATCACCGGCGGCCTCTGAAAAGGCGTATCCGGCGGCCACCACGCTGGAGGTATCGTTCACGGCTGTGCCCGCCCAAAGGCCGTAGGCCATGTCGCTGAGCCCCATGGCGCTGCCCATGATGGGGAACAGCACAATCATCGCCATATCAAAAATGAACGTGGCCGACATGGCGTAGGCGATGTCGCGATCCTCGGCGTCAATCACCGGCGCGATGGCGGCGATAGCGGATCCGCCACAAATGCCGGTGCCGGCTGAAATCAGGTTGGATAGCTTCCAATTTAAGCCCAGCGCCTTTCCAATGAAATAACCACCGCCAAAGCAGGTGAGCAGGGTGAACAGCATAACGGCTAAGGACAGCTTGCCTACATTCAAAATGGTGCCGATGCTGAGCGAAGCGCCGAGCAGAATGATGGCTAACTTTAATACCTTTTTTGAGGTAAAGCGAAGTCCTTTTTGGATAAGCGTGGGCGGTTTCCAAAAGGCGTTGATAATCATGCCGATAAAAAGGGCAATGACCGACGCGCCGATTAAGTGAATGGGCAAAAGCCATTCAATGAGCCGGGCCAGCGCGGCAATCGCCAGGGCGAGGATAATGCCCGGGATGGTTTTCGCGATGTTTTTTATATTTTTCATTTTTTTGATCTTTCTTTTTGAGAGTCTTGTTTTGGAAAATTAAACTGCTTTCAGAAAAAATGGGTAACTCACTAAAGACTTAGTGAGATTACCTCATTTTTTTCGCCTGATGCAAACGCCGCTTCCATGACCCGGAAAACCCGCATCACTTCGTCAAGGCGGACGGCAAGCGGTTCTTCGCCATCAATCGCTTTGACCACGTTGCGATAGAAATTGTGAACGTCGGCGGCGGGGATGGGCCATGTGTATTCTTTGGTAGACAAGCCGTCTCTCGGCGCCATGGTTTTGGTCATGCCGGCGGCCGTTTTGATGGGTACAATCTCGGATTGCTCGGTCCATTCGGTGCATTCGACAATCTTTGTCGGCTGCTGCCAGTCGGTAATGATGGCCGAGCCTTTGCGGCCGCGCATATAGAAACGGGGCATGCTGATGAAATTATAGGTGCCTACCTCGATATGCGCCTGACATCCGTTTTCAAAGGTGAGATAGAGCTTGAAGCCGTCGTCTACCTCAGCGCCGGTTAAAAAGTCTAACTGGCAATAGAGCGAACTGATCTTGTGGGGAATGATCTGTAATACCTGGTCAATCAGATGAACGCCCCAGTCTAACACCATGCCGCCGCCGTGTGCTTTTTCACGCCGCCAGTCCCCCGGAATGCCGCGGGAACCGTGGATGTAGGAGCGCAGGTCGAACACATCGCCGATTTTGCCCGACTGGTAAATTTCTTTCATGGCCAAAAAGTCCTGGTCCCACCTCCGGTTTTGGTGAATGGTAAAGACTTTTCCGGTTTGCTTGGCCGTTTCGATCATAACGGCCAGCTCCTCGGTGTTCATAGCGGCCGGTTTTTCGCAGATGACATGTTTGCCGCCCTTTAAACAGGTGACGACCAGGTCTAAATGTGTATCGTTTGGTGTGGCAATGGTGACAAGATCGACTCTTTCATCCTGCAAAACAGCCTCGAGAGACGGATAGGCATACAGTCCGTTTTCGGTTGCTTTTTTGCTTTTTTCAGGATCAATGTCATAGATGCCAAGCAGATTGACAACATCGCTTTTCAGCGCGTTCGGCACATGCAGCCGGCTGCCGATGCCGCCGTACCCGATTAAAACTAAATTTTTTTTCATGTTAATCTCCATTCTGCCGCACTGAATCGCAAAGCGATTCAGTGCGCAGCACAAAAACAGTGCGAATAACCTCACAAAAGTCTGTTTTCATGCAATTTTCACGCTAATCTCCATTTTGCTAAGCGCCGAAGGGGTACACCGTTCAGCGTCTGACGCAAATTCACTGTGAACTAAATGATACAAAAACCCATAGGGTGTATCCTTTTTATAAAAAATGTCTGTCTTTTTCTTTATCGCTGTGCGCTTATACCCAGTGCATATCGGCGGGTTTATTGTCGTTCAGCATTGCCTCTTTCATGGAGGCGATGGCTTTGCTGAGGCCTTCGTCAAGAGACATGAGCGAATCCTCATGCTCAATAGAAGCGACTTTGTCATAACCCACCATACGCAGGTTCGACATAATGTCCCGCCAAAAATCGATACCATGGCCATAGCCAACCGCGCGGAAAATCCAGGAACGGGTAATTTCTTTGCCGTAAGGCTGGGTGTCTAACACGCCGTTTTTCGCGGTGTTGATCGGATCGACCTTGGTGTCCTTGGCGTGGAAATGATAAATCGCGCTGCCCAGCTCGCGGATGCAGGCGACGGGGTCCATGCCCTGCCAGATCAGGTGGCTGGGGTCGAAGTTGGCGCCGATAACGTCGCCAACGGCTTCGCGCAGTCTTAACAGGGTGCTGGTATTGTATACGCAGAAGCCCGGGTGCATCTCGAGCGCGATTTTGGTTACGCCGTGCGCTTTAGCAAAGGCGGCCGTTTCTTTCCAATAGGGAATGAGAACCTCGTTCCACTGCCATTCTAAAATGGTTGTGAAGTCGTTTGGCCAAGCAATGACCGGCCAGTTCGGATATTTGGAGTTTTCGCTGTCGCCAGGGCAGCCGGAAAAACCGACGATGGTATCCACGCCCATTTTTTCAGCCAGCAGAATGGCGTTGATAAAGTCGTCGTGGAAGGTTTTCGCAATCTCTTTGTCTGGGTGGATCGGGTTGCCGTGGCAGGCAAGGGCGGCTACTTCAATGCCGCTTTCGTCAATCGTAGTTTTAAATTCCTCGAATTTTTTAGGATCAGCCAGTAGCTCTTTGGGATCGCAGTGTGCTTTGCCCGGATAGCCGCCCGCGCCGATTTCAACGGCCTCAACGCCCATTGCTTTTACTTTGGCGAGTGCATCTTTCAGCGGCATGCCGCCATATAAATTGATTAATACACCAAGTTTCATGATCAGTTAGTTCCTTTCTTTGGCTGTGCATGTTATATCGCACAGGTATTCGTAAACAAAACAGGGGCGGGGCTAAAAGCCCCGCTTTGTTTTGCTGTACTGTACTTAGATTTCGGGAATGACAATTTCCACTTCTTTGCCCAGTGCAGCGCTACGGTTAATACCGTCGATAATGGCCTGGTTGTAGATGATTTCAGAGCTGGGCACGGTTGCCTTGCCGCCCTCTTTAACTGCGTCGATAAAGGAGCGAAGCTTTTCATAGAATACATCGACAGTCGGCAGCATGGGTATTTCGTACTCAACGGGCTGGCCGCCTGCGTTTTTATAGATTTTAATCGGACCCGAGAAATCGCCGTTCCAGCATTCGGTAGAGGGGATTCTCATGCCGCCCTTGGTACCTAAAATCAGCGCGTCGCCGGCGGTGTCCATATGCATTGCCCAGGAGATTCTGAAGTCTAAAATGATGTCGCCTTCCAAGCGGACAAAGGCGGCCGAGAAGTCATCCACGCCGAACAGCTTGGCATATTCGGGATGGTTCTCATAATATTCAGGGTCTTTGCCGAAGTAATCGCTGGTGTAGCCCGAAACGGTCAGCGGTTTCGGATAACCAACGGCCAGCATGAGCAGGTCGAGCGAATAGGTGCCGATGTCACCTGAAGCGCCGATACCGCCGGTTTCTTTTTCAATGAAAGAGGTGCCGAATGGGGTGGGAATGCCGTGGCGGCGTCCGCCGCCGGCCTGCATGTAGTATATTTTGCCGAGCTCGCCCGAATCAACGATCTTTTTGACCATCTGCATATTCGGGCTCATACGGGGCTGATAGCCAATAGTCAGAATTTTGCCGCTTCTTTTTTCAGCGCGCATGATTTCAACTGCTTCATCCAAGGTAACTGTAAAAGGTTTTTCCAGCATGACGTTTACGCCGGCGTCTAAAGCGTGGATGGCGCAGGGAGCATGCTGTGCATTGTACGTACAGATGCTGACGGCGTCCAAATTGTCTTTTTCAGCGGCAAGCAGCTCTTCATCAGACTGATAGCAGCGCGCATTGGTCAGGCCGTATTTGTCGGCAAAGTCTTTCGCGCGGCCGGGTACGAGGTCAGCCAGCGCAACGACCTCAACATCTTCCATCTGCAAATACTGATGGATGTGCGCACCGGCAATCCAGCCGGTACCGATGATGGCAACCTTTACTTTTTCGTTCAGGTCTCTTTCCTTTACTTCCTGATTGTGTTTGAATTGATTTAAAATATCGTTTGTCATAAGTGCCTCCTACTTATTTACTTAATTTACTTTATCTTAGATAGAAATACCGTTTAGGTACTGCATGCTCATTTCAGCGCAGGTGAGCGCGCTGTATCCGCTGGAGGGGGAATCCTGTTCTACAATGATCCATTCGGCGCCCGCTTGTGCCGAGGCTTTTAACAGCGAAGTGACGTTCTGCACGCCGCTGCCGACCGAGCGAAACTCAAAAGAACCGGATTCGGCCTCGCCCCCTTCTTTGCCAATGAGGGCATAGGGCGCCTGATTGCCCTTAACGCCGACAAAATCTTTAATATGAACGGTGGGCGCGCGTCCGGTGTATTTGATGACGTAATCGGCCGGATTTTCGCCCCCGACGTTAACCCAGCAGGTGTCGATCTGTGTTTGCAGCACATCGGGGCCTAACTCTTTATACAGAATGTCTAACAGATAGTCTTCGCCTATTTTTTCAAACTCAAAATCATGGTTATGATAGGCTAAGTGCAGGCCGTGGGCCTTGGCGGCGGCGCTGACCTTGCGAATGTTCGCGGCGGTTTCTTCATATAATTCGCCGCCGGGCAGGCAGGCTCTGTCTAAATAAGGGATAACCATTTGAATGCAGCCGATTTTCTGACAATAAGCGGCGTAGCCTTCTGCATCCCGCACTAATTCGTTAAATTCAATATGAGCCGAAACGGGCTTCACGCCGGCGGCTTTGCAGGCGGCGATCATTTCATCGGCCGTTTTACCGCAGAAGTTGGCGAAATCCCGGCTGTCGAAAACAAGTTCAACGCCTTCGTACCCCATTTTTCCGACGATTTTAAGTGTTTCGTCAAAATTTTGCTTGAGATCTTCTCTGACCGAGTAGAGCTGAAGCGCTGTTTTTAACATAGCGTATTCTCCTTTATGGAAGTAATTTTTATAAACTACTTGCATTTTACCTTATCTATGCGTATAATGCAAGACATAAGCGAGATATTTTCAGACAAAAATTGCACTTTTTCAGAGGAAACGATGTATTTTAATATTGAACGAAAAGAAGCGCCGTATTATTTAACCAAGGACATCGGCCTTTCACCCATTCCGCACATGCACACGCATGTGGAAATGGTCTTTATCACCAAAGGAAAAACCATGTGTGCGGCGGATGATAAAAAGGCGCTGGCCGAGGCGGGGGATGTGTTTATCTCCTTTCCCAATCAGATTCATTATTATGACGATCTCGAGCCGGCCAAACACTATATTATCATTTTTTCGCCGGATATCTGTCCTGAATTTGAAAAAATTTTCAGCCAGGGGGTGCCCGAGTGCCCGGTGCTCAAAGGATTTAGCCGGCAAAAAAAGATAAAGAATATTTTAGAGGGCGTTTTCCGGGAAAAACCGACAGGGCCGTTTCGGGATGTAGCGGTGCGGGCCAGGCTGCTGCTTCTTTTGTGCGAACTGATGCCCGACATGGTGATTCAAAAGAGGACCGGCTGCGACGGGGACACCTTAAAGCGAATTATTTCTTACTGTTATGAGAACTATAAAACCTCGGTTTCGTTAGAGAGCGCGGCCGCCCGCCTTGGCGTCAGCAAATATTATATTTCGCATCTGTTTCAGGAAAAACTCGGCATGGGCTTCAAGGAATATATCAATTTTATGCGTGTGCAGGCGGCCTGCGATCTTTTGCATGTGCGTGGTAAAACCATCACCGAGATTGCCTATGACGTGGGCTTTGAGAATCCCCGTACTTTTAACCGCTGTTTTTTAGCCGTCAAACACATGACGCCCCGGCAATACCGCGCCCTGCCGGCCGAAGAGCGGTTCGGGGAGTGAGATGGGGCGTTATGTTTGATACCGTACTGGCTAAGGATGAATAAAAAGAACCGGTGACGAAACGGTTTATCAACCGAATCGAAGAGGGATGTAAACGGAAATCGAAAAACTATGATTTTATCATTGCAGTTGCTGGGCGCAGAACTTCGTTTGCATATAAAGGTGTTTTTACAGTGCATTCTTCCTGCACGTTTACGCTTACAGGCGCTGAATTTATGGCATTATAGTTAAGTTTTTTCAGTTAAATTCCAAAATGTTGTAAGGTTTCAGCGTGCTTTTCGTCTTATAGTGTGAAGAAACTTTCAAAATCATGAAGAGGAGGCGTTGCACTTGGAGGATAGTCAAATCATAGAGCTGTACTGGCAAAAGAACACAGACGCTATATCAGAAACCGCTGACAAATACGGTACGTACTGTTTTACGATTGCTAATAATATCCTGCAAAGAACTGAAGATTCTGAGGAATGTGTCAATGATACATGGCTGCATGCTTGGAATGCGATACCACCCCAAAGGCCAAAGGCGCTCCGGCTGTTTTTAGCGAAAATCACCCGCAATCTTTCTTTTGATCGTTTGTGTGCACAAAACGCAGCGAAACGGGGCGGCGGTGAGATGGCCATCGTTTTGGATGAGCTTGGAGAGTGTATGGATGGCGGTGCCGATACAGAGACTGTATATGAGGCTAAAGAGTTAGGAAAATTCATTCAGAATTTTGTGCGGGCACTGCCCGAACGGGAGGGAAATGTGCTGGTGCGCCGGTACTTCTTTGCCGAGTCTGTTGCGGACATTGCCAAGCGATATGGCTTGACCGAAAACAATGTAATGGTTATACTTTGCAGAACGCGCACAAAATTGAAAGCCCATCTTTTGAAGGAGGGATACCGATGAATAAAAATGATTTGTTTCGAGCATTTAGCGATGTGGATGACGATATTTTGGCACGCAGCGAAGCAGCGGCGCCCCGTCGCAAAAAAACTGTTTTTCGGAAATGGAGCGTAATCGCTGCCTGTATGGTTTTGGCGGCAAGCCTTTTCGGCATTGCGTTGGCGGCAGAAGAAAAGGAATACCGCAAAGCGGCCGCTTTTTTCGAGGAAAATGGATTGTCGATGGAAGGGCTTAGCCGCCAAGAGGTGAAGGAGGTCTATCGGGATATTACTACGCGCTGCTTTACTTACGGCAAAACGGCGGAGATATTGGAACAATCGGTGCCGGGTTTTGAAATCAGCCAGCGAAAATCCACCCCGGAGGAAGTGGCTGCACTGCGGAAGAAAAACGCATGGCGTCATGAGCAATCAAAAGCGATGGTCAGCTATCAAATAGAACGCCAGGCAAAATGGGACGAAAATCTGGACAGAGAGGTGGTGGAAAAAAGTATCTTGACATGTTATAGGGATAGCGACTTGCTTTGGACGGCCGAATTTAACGATATCTATGTAACGGATAGTATTTTCACCAGCGCGGGGACAGCGGTATGGGGCTACAACGACAACGACAGATGGTCCGGCGAAGACCCGTATTGTTGCGTCTTGGCCCGTGTAGACGAGAGCGGCAATATCTTGTGGCAGCGTCAATTAGATAGCCAGGGGGTGTCCTTTGTTCTGGATAATGAGGATGGAACCTGGGCCGTCTTGGGCGGAGCGGATTCACGTTACCTTTGCCTTAGTCAGTATGATACAGATGGAAACAAGCTAAGTTCTGGTAAGGCCGATGTGGGGGAGAAGGTTATCTGGGACGTTGTTCGTCTGAGCGATGGTTATTTGGTACAGCTGGGAAATAGACTGGCCGGCGAGACTGCCCGGTTAGTAAAGCTGGATCAGGAGGGAAATCTGATTGCTTATTTTACTTATGAGGGAGAGGATTGCGACTACTATTTCACGAACATGATGGAGTATGGGGGACGAGTTTATCTGTCGGCTTATGCGATGCCTAAACCTGCTGGCAGGGACCGGATCATGGAATATGTGCGTGCCAAAGAAAATTGGAAAATTGCCAACGAGGAATCATTCGGCTTTCTGCGGGATGAGGAACTGACCTCCGTTGTGCGGGATAACTACAAAGCGGTGCTGCTCCTGTGCAATCCCGATGGCGGTGCGGCGCAGACCTTTTATACTGTCGAGGGTTCTATGGGCGGAGAATTGAGAGTGAACGATGCTGGCGAGCTTGCTTGGCATGTATATAGTGTGGTGGATACGTATTATTCGCCGTGTACGAGCTTTTTTTCGATTGGCGGCACCTGCCAGATGTTCTGTTATACTTTTGATGAGGGTGGAACGCTGATTCGTCAAGAAGAGACGGGAGAAACAAAATCATATCTCAAATAGTTTCATATTATTGGCGCGATCGTCGTTTATGTGTTCTTGCGCACCGCATGGCCTTGTAGCTGTGCGGTGCTTTTCATTAGCTGGTTATGTCTGCCTGAATGAAATGTCTCTTAATGTCTAAGTGTTTGTTGCTGCGGATTCGAGCGCAGAGATGCCGTCAAACACATGACGCCCCGGCAATACCGCGCTCTGCCGGCCGAAGAACGGTTCGGGGAGTGAGATGGGGGGCAAGGCCGTCTTGACCAGACATAAAGAAGCGGTCGGCCGCATAGATTTTAGGCAGATAACTTTTTGTCTCTTTTTATAAAAATAGTTGCCGGGTGCTAACGTCGGCAATTTTACCAGTTTATGTTGCATTGGCCCTATACTTATGATAATATTGATACAACAAATCGGTATTTAGGAGCAATCATATGTATAGATTGGAAACAGAAAATTTTCTATTGGAATTAGACGCGAAAGTATATCAAGATGATCTGATATTTCCTGTAAATGCCAACTTAAATATAAAGGTATTCAGCTATGGATTTTCAGCAGAGTCCGTGATGGATATTGATACCCTGAGACTTGCGGATTTTGCTGTGCAAATACATAAACTATATGAAACGCTTAATGGCTCTGCAAGATTAGAAGAACCGTACGGATTTCACTGCTATATAGAATTTACGGCTTGCGGCGGCGGTCATATCAAAATTACGGGTAATATTCATAGTGGAAAGGGCTATGGATCTGAACAAGAACTTGCTTTTGAAAATGAAATTGACCAGACATATCTAAAAAGTTTTTCAAAGGAGTTGCTTGCCGATTACGCAAAGTATGCAGAGCGGCAACGTTCAGTTTAGCGGGAAGTTCTCTCTTTGTATAACTACCCGTTTGTGCTTTTTAACGAAAAATTAGAAAATAGCACATTGGCAACCCAGATCTGAAAAGGGATAACTTTTTTGCATGCTTGACAAAAAAGGCGGCGCATAATATAATGAAAATAAGAAAAGGCTTTGATCGGAAAGAGACTGTGACAAAATCCCGCCAAGAGAGCGCTTTTGGCTTCGCTGAGAGAAAGCGCGCGGGGTGTTTTAGTTGGTGCGTCCGTGAGCCCGCGGCCGGAAAGGCAAGTATGGCCGCGCGCTTCGTCCCCGTTAAAGGATAAGAAGAGTGTAATTAAAGTGGAACCGTGCGTTAGCGCCTTTAAGAGAAAATCTTAAAGGCGCTTTTTGTCTTTATATGGGTTCATAAGAAAAAGCCTTGTGGCTTTGTCTTAGATAATTTAACTGATCGTGCATTCGCACGCTCTGCCGGGCAAGCCGGCACCGTTAAATGTGTAGAACAAGAAAAAGCCTTGCGGCTTTGTCTTAGACAATTTAACTGATCGTGCATACGCACGCTCTGCCGGCAAACCGGCACCGTTAAATGTATAGAACAAGAAAAAGCCTTGCGGCTTTGTCTTAAATAATGTTGGAGGTTCGCATGACAAGAGAAGAATTTGAAAAAAGGGCGAGAGCCGCCAAGCGCGCTTTTAAGCGAAGCGAGCCGGTGAGCCAGGTGCGCCGCTATATAGAGTCAATCGGAGAAGACGTTAAGGTGATAAGAGAGAGGGACCCGGCCGCGCGCAGTGCGGCAGAGGTGCTGCTCTCCTACTCGGGACTGCACGCCATGATGGTCTATCGCGTGACCCATGCGCTGTATGAAAAGCAGCATTTTTTGAGCGCCAGACTGTTGTCCCAATGGGCGCGTTTTGCCACCGGTATTGAGATTCACCCGGGCGCGACGATTGGCAAAGGACTGTTTATCGATCACGGCAGCGGGGTGGTCATTGGCGAAACCGCCGTCATCGGGGACAACTGCACCATTTACCAAGGGGTCACCTTAGGCGGTACAGGAAAGCATCAGGGAAAACGGCATCCTACCTTGGGCGATAACGTCATGATTGGCGCGGGCGCCAAGGTGCTGGGGCCGTTTACCATCGGCGACAATACCAAAATTGCGGCCGGCGCCGTGGTGCTCAAAGAAATTCCGGAAAACTCCACGGCCGTCGGCATTCCGGCCAAGGTGGTGAAGGTGAACGACCAGCGGGTGGAGGATCTTGACCAGTGCAACGTGCCCGACCCCGTGGCGCAGGAGCTGGCCCGCCTGCGGGAGCAGATCGCCGCGCTGGAGGCTAAGCTTGCGGATATCGAAAAAGACGGACAGGAAAAGGAGAATGACAGACAATGATTTTATATAACAGCGCTTCCAGAAAAAAAGAAGAGTTTATCACCGCCGAACCGGGCCGCTGCAAAATGTACACCTGCGGCCCGACGGTGTATCATTATGCACACATTGGTAATTTGCGTTCTTATCTGATGGAGGATGTGTTGGAGCGGTATCTGAATTACACCGGTTGTACGGTGGAGCGGGTGATGAACATCACCGACGTCGGCCATTTGGCCAGCGACGCCGACACCGGCGAGGACAAGATGCTTTTAGGTGCCAAGCGGGAGAACAAGTCGGTCATGGACATTGCGCGTTTCTACACCGACGCCTTTTTTGCCGACGCCGAGAAGCTCAATATCAAAAAGCCGGACACGGTGGTGCCGGCAACATCCTGCATTGCTGATTTTATTGAACTGATTCAGACCCTGCTGGATAAGGGCTATGCCTATGAGGCCGGCGGCAATATTTATTTTGATACAGCAAAGCTCGATAAATATTATGTGTTTAATGATTTTAACGAGGGCGATTTAGCCGTCGGCGTGCGGGATGGCGTAGGCGCGGATGCGAACAAGCGAAGCCAAACCGATTTTGTCCTGTGGTTTACCAAAAGTAAATTTGATGATCAGGAATTAAAGTGGGAAAGTCCGTGGGGTGTTGGCTATCCGGGCTGGCACATTGAGTGTTCCAGCATAGCCCTCAAGCATTTGGGCCCGACGCTGGACATCCACTGCGGCGGTATTGACAACGCATTCCCGCATCACACCAACGAGATTGCCCAAAGCGAGGCCTGCACAGGCAACGCATGGTGCCGCTTCTGGTTCCATGTGCACCATTTGAATACCGATGCGGGCAAAATGAGCAAGAGCAAGGGAAAAACGCTGACTGTTTCGGTGCTGGAGGAAGAGGGATATGACCCGATTGTCTATCGCTTTTTCTGTCTGCAAAGCCATTACCGCAAGGCGATGTTGTTCTCTTATGAAAATTTGAACAATGCGCGCACCGCGTTTGACAAGCTGATCGCCCGCATTGCCGCTGTTGTCAGACAAAAGGAAGAGGGCGGCCTTGACGAGCAGGCCTTTGCGAAATATAAGTCGCTCTTTTGCGAGGCGCTGGACAATGACTTGAATACCTCGCTTGCGCTGACGGCGCTTTACGATGTATTGAAGGCGGATATTTCAGCCCATACTAAATATGCGCTGATTGAAGATTTTGATCGGGTTTTGGGCTTGTCGCTGTTGGACCATGCCGCCGCAAGCGAAGAAGCAAGCGGCCAAAAGGCGGCCGGCGCGAGTCTTTCCGAAGAGGCGATTTTGGCGGCCATTGCCGAAAGAGCCAAGGCGAAGAAAGAAAAAGATTATGCCAGGGCCGATGCCATTCGGAACGAACTGGCCGAAAAAGGCGTTGTGCTGATTGACGGCCCTGCCGGAACGACCTATCAGGTGAAATGACGGCAGGATGTGATTCAGGGGTAGGCCCCCGGCGGAAAGGGAGAGGTACATGATGAAAAAAACAGCGGTTATCTTTTTGCTTGTTCTTCTTTTGTGCATAAACAGCGGCTGCGGATTCATTCGGTGGAACGGGCGTATGCCGCAGGAGGAGTCAACTGATTCTTCAAGCGAGCCCGGCTCTGTGCCGAGTGAGCCGGCCGATGGGGCACCCCTTGGTTATCCGTATCTTGATGAACTGCCAGACGCTGACTTAGAGGGGGTCACCCTGGCGCTGACCGCTCATCACAAGGCGGATTTTGACGATGACAGCGGGGATCTGTTCAGCGCCGCACTCTCGGCCAGAACCGCCGCTGTGCAGGACAAATATCATGTGGGCGTGGCCGTTGTAGAAAAGGACGCGGCCAGTCTTTATTATGATTTGCAAAACAGCGTGGCCAAGGGAGAGTATTATTCGGATTTAGTGGCCGTTCCTCTTTCCTGGTACGGCCGGTTTGCGGCCGACGGACTTTTGTCGCCGCTGGCCGACTGGCCCGAGGTGGCCCTGGACAAACCTTATTATGTGAACACAGACGCGCTGATCTTTCAAGGCGGGCAGTATGGGGTGATCGGTGCGGCCAATCAGCGGGCTAAATATGCCTATTGCGTCTATTTCAATGCGGCGCTGGCAGAGCAGGCTGACTTGGATCTTTATGGACTGGTCGCTGATGGGGAATGGACGTGGGATCTGTTCCTTTCGCTTTTAGAGGGACGCTATGATGCCGGGGTGGCCTGCGCCTCCCGGGAAGAGCTGATCAACGGCATGTTTACCTCCAGCGGACTTTCGTATACGGCGCTTGTGGACGGCATTCGTATTGGCAGCGCGGTGGGCGAGAGGACAGATGGCGTAATCGACCGAGCAAAACGCCTATTGGAAGAGGGCGCTTTTGCTGATGTAGACAATCCGGCCGGCTTTTTTGCGGGCGGCGGCTGTCTGTTTTATATCGGCACGCTAAGCGAGGCCTATTCCCTCAATGATATGCCCGATTCGTACGGCATTTTGCCGCTGCCCTGTTATGAAAAAGGGGAGGCCTATGCCAGCTATGTTTCGGGGGACATGCCGGTTTTGTGCATTCCGGCGGGGGCGGCGTCCTCTGCACATGCCGGGCTGCTGTTAGAGGCATACAGCGCCGCTTCTTATGAAACGGTTGACAAAGCGTATTTATCCTGGCAGATGGCCTATTGTCTGCGCGACAATCGCTCGGCGCAGATGGTCAAGCTGATAGGGAACAGCATGAAGTATGATTTCGCTTATTTATTCGGCCCGCATGAGGCAGCCGTAGAGACCGCGACCTATGGCGGACTGCAAAGCGCGGTGGGCGGCCGCAGAACGTATGAAGCGCTTTACGGCGCCGCGGAAAATGCATTTTTGCAGTTTATAAATGAGTAAGCGGCTGCTTAGCAAAACCGATTATTCTTTGCTTAGGTGTTGATTTCTTGAGCAATTTATGGTAATATAAAATATACGCGGGCTTGGCTTACGGATAAAATGCGCGTTGGCGTGCTTTCACCAGCCGTATGCTATGTCTTGCGATTATGGTAAAGGAAAGGTGATAACAATGACCAGAGAAGAAAAACAGGCAATTATCGAAAAATATGCCACCCATGAAGGAGACACCGGTTCACCTGAGGTGCAGGTTGCGATTTTGACTTACAGAATCAATTCGTTGACCGAGCATTTGCGCGTGAACAAGAAAGATCATCACAGCCGCCGCGGCATGCTCAAGATGATCGGCCACAGAAGAAACCTGCTTGGTTACCTTCAGAAAGTGGATATTGAGCGTTACAGAGCGCTGATCGAAAAACTGGGAATCAGAAAGTAAACGTAATGCCGGCATTGCTGCCGGCATTTGCCGTATGAGGCGGCAAAGCGCCGGGGCTTGTTCCGTATACGGACAAGCCCGGCTCTCCTTGTAAAAAATCGTCGGCATTAGCAGTTAAACAGGGGCCAAAGCCGGTCTTTGACTTCTGTTTAAGTGCTAAGTCAGGCGGTTTAATATAAATAAACGGAGGAAACAAAATGTTTGAGAATTTTAAAACATTTTCGTATGAATTAGCAGGCAGACCGCTTGTCATTGAAAATGGAAAACTGGCGGGCCTTGCAAACGGCTCTGTCTTAGTGCGGTATGGCGAAACGGTCGTTTTGGCCGTGGCGACAGCCAGCGAAAAGCCGCGGGACGGCATTGATTTTTTGCCGTTGTCGGTTGATTTTGAAGAGAAGATGTACTCGGTGGGCAAGATTCCCGGCGGGTATTTGAGAAGAGAGGGACGGCCCAGCGAAAAGGCGATTTTGACAAGCCGCGTGATTGACCGTCCGATTCGTCCTTTGTTCCCGAAGGATCTTCGCAACGATGTTTGCTTAACCCTGACGGTGATGTCGGTGGACCCTGATTGCTCGCCCGAAATTACCGCGATGATCGGCGCTTCGATTGCGCTTTCCATCTCGGACATTCCGTGGAACGGCCCGATTGGCGGCGTGTTTGTCGGTCTCGTGGACGGCAAGGTTGTGATTAATCCTTCTTTTGCCGAACGGGAGAAGAGCGATTTGCAGCTCACCGTAGCCGGTTCAAAGGAAAAGATTGTCATGATCGAGGCTGGCGCGAACGAGGTGAGCGACGACGTGATGTTCGACGCGATTATGACGGCGCATGAGGAGATCAAGAAAATCTGCGCCTTTATCGATTCGATTGTGGCCGAGATTGGCAAGCCGAAATTCGATTATCCCTCTTGCGAGCTGGATCACGATCTGTTTGACGAGGTGTTTGCTTATTGCGAAAAAGCCGTGATGGAAGCGCTTGACACCGACGATAAAAACGTCCGTGATGAAAAGTTAGTGCCGATCACCGACGATGTGATTGCTCATTTTGAAGAGAAATATCCCGAACTGCCTGACATCATCGGCGAGGTGATGTATAAAATTCAGAAAAAAATCGTGCGCCGCTGGCTGCTTGTTGACCACAAGCGTGTTGACGGCCGCCGGCTGGACGAAATCAGACCCCTGGCCGCAGAAGTTGGCCTTTTGCCGCGCGCCCATGGCACCGGTCTTTTCACCAGAGGACAGACACAGGTGCTGACCGTTGCGACGCTTGGTGCGATCAGCGACAGCCAGCTGTTGGACGGCATTGACGAAGAGCAGGAAAAACGGTATATGCACCAGTACAATATGCCCAGCTATTCGGTGGGCGAGGCAAGACCGGCCAGAAGCCCCGGCCGCCGGGAAATCGGCCATGGTGCGCTGGCCGAGCGTTCACTGATTCCGGTGCTGCCGTCGGTGGAAGAATTTCCGTATGCGCTGCGGTTGGTGTCAGAGGTCGTTTCGTCGAACGGCTCTACCTCGCAGGCCTCGGTTTGCGGCTCTACGCTGGCGCTGATGGACGCGGGCGTGCCGATCAAGGCGCCGGTGGCAGGTATTTCCTGCGGTCTTATCACCGATGAAGACGACTGGATGACCATGATCGACATTCAGGGCTTAGAGGATTTCTATGGCGATATGGACTTCAAGGTAGCCGGTACGCATAAGGGCATCACCTCGATTCAGATGGATTTGAAGATTGACGGCTTAACACCCGAAATCGTCAAAGAGGCTTTGGCTGTTACTCATAAGGGAAGAGACTATATCATTGACGATATTATTTTGAAGGCGATCGACAAACCGCGCGACGAGGTATCGAAATATGCACCCAAAATGCTGACGATGAAGATTGATCCGGAGAAGATTCGGGATGTGATCGGCACGGGCGGCAAGGTCATTCAGAAAATTGTTGCGGACACAGGCGCAAAAATTGACATCGAGGAAGACGGCAACGTGTTCATTTTGGCTGTAAACCGGGATGATGCCTATAAAGCCAAAGAACTGATCGACGCGATCGTCTTTGAGCCGGAAGTGGGCGAGAAATACACAGGTAAGGTAACACGCATTGCTGAGTTTGGCGCTTTTGTCGAGATTGCGCCGGGCAAGGAAGTGCTTTGCCATATTTCAAAGTTGGCTGACCACCGGGTTGAAAAGGTTGAGGACGTGGTGAAGATTGGCGACGACTTCACGGTTAAGTATTTGGGTATTGGCAATAAGGGACCGGATTTTGCTTATGCCGATTATGAAGCAAAGCCGAAGGCGCCGCGTACCGATCGTCCGAGACGGGATTATGACCGTCAGACGCCGAGACATGAGGGAGATCGCCCCCGCCGAGAGAATAACCGGCCGAATGACCGCGGTGATGCACGAAGCAGCAGCGGTGTTCGGGATGGAAAGCTGAATACAGCGGGCGCTGCTCCGACACGCAATACAGCCCCGGCCCGCACGGAAAATACGGCGGCTAAACCGCAGGCGGAAAGCCGTTCGGAAACACCGGCTGTTAAAGAAGAGCCGAAAACCGAGGAAAAGAAAAAAGGATTGTTTTCTTTCTTCAAGGGTGAATAAATAACACGCGGCTTGCTGCCGCAGGAAAATTAAATCACAGATGAAAAGTCCGAAAAGGGATTGCCTTTTCGGACTTTTATTTTATGCAGCGAATGGATGAATTTTGTTATTTTCGTCGATTAGCTGTTTCTGTGCCGCTTGCGATAGGCGGCGGGGGTTTCGCCGGTGCGGGCATGGAACTGCCGCATGAAATGAGAAAAATGGCGATAGCCAAGCGTTTCGGCCATGTCGGTCAGTGTCTGCTGGCTGAAAGCCAACGCGGTTTTGGCCGCGTCGATGCGGGCGCTGATGAGGTCTTCTGTCGGACTTTTGCCATACAACGTGCGATAGATGGCAAAAAAACGGGAAGGACTCAGGTGGACAAACTCTGCCATGCGCTCAACAGGCCAGGCTTCGTTTAAATGAGTGAAAACGTGTGCACGAAGCTGGCGAAAGACCTCTTCGTGGTTGGCTGCATCGCTCATGGCGGTGCAGCCGTTGCTGGCGCGCGCGATGCGAATCAGCAGTTCCTTGATTTTGCTGTCCAATAATACCTGTCGCTGATAGCGCTCGTCGCTGAATTCGGCTTCTATTTCCTGCACCATGGCGGTGATAAAGCCAAAAGAGGCGGGATGATAGACAGTATCGCAGGCTAAAAGAGAATCAAGGCCATTTCCCTGACAGTGGAACCAGTCGTGCAGCAAAGGCTGCGGACTGTAAAAACGCTGCGGGGTGCCGGGTGAGAAAAGAATGCACGCGTGGGGCTTGGTGATGAGCGTATGCTGATTTATTGTCAGCTCTACGCTGTTGTAGAAATGCAGAAACGTAAAGTGTGCATGTCCCTGCGGCCTTGTCAGGGTAAAGCCTGCTTTTTCGGGCCAGTGGTGGCGGATGCTTTTTATTTCGATCATGATGTTTCTCCTTGTCTTTAGTATAAGAGAAACAATAGGATATGTCAATAAAAAAAGAGAGTATGTGATTGTTATTGCTTACTTGACGATGTAAAATAGAGAAAAACAGCATATTAAAAAGGAGTAGAAAATGATATATCGACAAGAACATCCAAAACCGCAGTTTCAGCGGGCAAATTGGCAAAATCTCAATGGATCTTGGCAATTCAGACGGGATGACGGTGACAGCGGCCGGGAACAGGGATTTTTTGAGCCGGATGCCGTTTTTGACCAGATGATTGAAGTGCCTTTTTGTCCGCAGAGCAAGCTTTCCGGCATTGCCTATAAGGACTTTATGCAGGCGGTGTGGTATCGGCGCAGCTTTACGCTGACCGATGAACAGCGAAACGGGCGGGTGGTGCTTCACTTCGGCGCGGTTGATTATGAGGCGATTGTGTATGTGAACGCCCGCGAATGCGGCCGTCATAAAGGGGGGTATGTCTCCTTTTCGTTTGATATAACCGAGTTTGTAGCCGAAGGCGAAAACACCGTTGTTGTCTGCGCGCGGGATAATGAGAGAGACCCCATGATTCCGCGGGGCAAACAGTGCGAACGCTTTGCCTCTTCAGGCTGTTCTTACACCCGAACGACCGGCATTTGGCAGACGGTTTGGCTGGAGTTCACACCGAAGCAGTATATCAAAAAGGTTCGTCTGCATCCCAGTGCCGAGACAACATCGGTGCAGATCGAGGCCGAGATGGTCGGCTGTGCCGATTTCATGGCAGAGGCCAGTTTTGCTGGTGTTCCGATGGGGCAGACTGTGATTTCTTCTGCCAGCGGGTCAGTATGTTTTACATTGCCGTTGCAGGAAAAGCATCTTTGGGAGCTTGGGCAAGGCGGGCTGTATGATCTGACCTTTACCTTTGGCGAAGACCGGGTAGAAAGCTACTTTGGCCTGCGCTCGATTGAATACCGGGATTACAAATTCTTTTTAAACGGACGCTCGGTCTTTCAGCGGCTGATTCTGGATCAGGGCTTTTATCCGGACGGAGTCTACACCGCGCCGGATGATCAAGAATTAGCGGCGGATATTGACCGTTCCATGGCCATGGGCTTTAACGGCGCCCGGCTGCACGAGAAAATATTTGAAGAGCGTTTTCTGTACCATTGTGACAAGAAAGGATACCTTGTCTGGGGCGAATACCCGAACTGGGGCATTGATGTGTCGGATCCTAAGGTCATTTACAGCGTTCTGCCCGAATGGCTGGAGGCGGTAGAGCGAGACCGGAATCATCCCTCCATTGTGGGCTGGTGTCCCTTTAACGAGACCTTTGACTATCAGGGCCGGCAGCAGTTTAATGATCTGATCGCGCTGGTCTATCACGCTACCAAAGCGGCCGACCCAACCCGGCCCTGCATTGATACCAGCGGTAATTTCCATGTGATCACTGATATTTATGATGTTCATTCCTATGAACAATCGCCCGAGGCTTTTTATGAAAGCTATAAAGACCTGGCCAACGGACAGGTCAAAGAGGTTTGGTCAGGCCGGCAGCGGTACGACGGGAAAAAACCGTTTTTTGTCAGTGAATATGGCGGCATTCGCTGGAGCGATGACCAAAATGGCTGGGGGTATGGCAATGGCCCGGCCACTCCCGAAGAATTTTTAGCGCGCTTGAAGGGGCTCACCGATGTGCTGCTTGACAATGAGCGCATGTTTGGTCTGTGCTATACCCAGCTGACCGATGTTGAGCAGGAGCAGAACGGCCTGTATACCTATGACCGAAAACCCAAATTCCCGCCCGAACAAATAGCGGCTATTTTTGCACGAAAAGCGGCGATTGAAAAGTAAGATATTTGTGATTCGGTGACTCGGCAGCCCGAGGGCATATCAGAGCAGGGCAGAATGCGAAAATAAAAAGGCTTTCCTAAAAGGAAAGCCTTTTTGATTACGTGTCGCGGAATTAGACGAGATGATGAAAGCCATTCGTCAAAAACAAGTGCTGTCTGTTAGGCGCCGCAGACGGGCACAACGTCCACGGCGAGCAGTTGCGGCGGCTGGCTGAGGGTGGTGATATAGTATTTGACAACGACTCTCTGCCGAACGCAGAAATGGTGTGCGTATTCATAATTCACCCGCATAAAGCCGTTTTGACGATTGCGAATGACAAAAAAATCGGGACCTTTTTGTACAATAACGCCGCGTGTTTCAAACGGCTCTTCTTCAAATCCAGCGGAGGGTGCTAAGATGAGGTCTGGGTTTGGCACCGGCACGGCGTCCGGCAAAGGTACTGGCTCGGCGAAAGGCGCGGGCGCAGTAAAGGGGACTGTCTCCAGCAAGGCATTGTCATGAGCGCGTGCGGGGGGCTTGGCAGCAGATTCGCCGGCGGGCGTCTCGCGAACGCGGGGGGCTGCATCCCAGCGCTGGATGCTGTTTGCATAGATTTCATCGCTTGTTTTTTGTGCCGCGGACACCGGCGTGATTGGCTCATAGAAGAGCGGTGCGCTGGCCGGCATCGGCGGCGCATCATGTAGACTTTCAATCGAAAGGGCGGTGATTTGGGGCGGTATGCTGTGGGTCATTTGACCGTTATACAAGATGCAAATCCATTCGCCCGGTGAAAAGCATTCGATATCTTGTGCATGGACCTGTACCGTTTGCCCGTTTTGTTTGTCCATGACCATGAGTCCGTCTGGGTATGCGTCGATTACTTCAGCAATCATTGTGATTGTTTGTCGATCCATTGTATTCTCCCATTTCTTGATTTTTTCATTTAAGCAGAGGCGAAAAGGCCTGTTGACCAATTCGCCTGTTAGGGTGGGATTGCCTGATTTTAGTAACAGGGTATAGGCTGGGAATGGCTTGCGGTGAAACCAGCAGCGAACTGAAATGACACTGGCGAAAGCGTAAAGATAAATTTGCTAAGATAAACCGCAAGGCGAAGAACAAACCCTGCGGTTTGCTTCTATTGTATAGTATGTCAGCAAACGGCGATTCGTTCAATGCGAAGAAACAAACCGGGCAGACGCAAAAAAAGAACAAGCTTTGCTTGTTCCTTTTTGGAGCTGGTGATCCGATTTGAACGGACGACCTGCTGATTACGAATCAGCTGCACTACCACTGTGCTACACCAGCGTATGAACCAAGAGACTGTCGTTTTCAGACTCTTGGTGATTTAATTTATGAAATGATAAAATGCGAAATAAACGAACTATGCCGACAACCCATCAAAGCTTGCATCAATGAGCTGATATGAATCAAGATCAGCAGGATAGTCGATTTGAGTGACGTTATAGTCAATATCGGTCATCGTTAAGGTGTAAGAGGCAGAGGCGCGCTCTCCCTCAATGGTTAAATCGAAAGAGAAAGTTAACTCCTCTCTTATGGGGAGAGAATCTTTTCCGACCAGCAGGGTATACGCAACATCACCGAATGTGATGTTGATATTATTGCCAAGCTGAGAGGTAATGGCCTCGGTTATGGTTTCCAATTCGTCGGTTACCTTTTGGCCGTCTAACCGAAAAGCGAGTTCTTTTCCGCCGTCCACTTTTTTGACGGAGGATTCAATGACTGCGTCTTTGGCAAAATCAAGTGAAACGCCGGCTTCGTGGGCATAGGTCAGCTCGGATATCTCCTCGCTTTCCATCTCGGTTTTTATTTTCATACCCATGACGTCCTGATATACATAGCCGTCTTTTACGTATATGCTGGTGTTAACCGAACCGAGTTGGGCTAAGCTGATTTCCATCGTCATAGCCGCATCTGTCTGCTCTTCTGAATACTCAATGGCGGTAATTTCCGATTTCAGCTGTAATTCTAAGCTTTCACCGCTGACAGACATCTGCATGTTTCCATCCATGGTTGCTTTCATAGAGGTCGTGTTTTCCATGGCTTTGTTCATGTCTAAATAAAGCTGATAAGCATCGGCCTGTTCACTGCAAGAAGCGAACGCAAACAAGCAACATAATATTGCCAACAAAAAGGCGCCGTATTTTTTGTTCATGAAAAGCATCCTTTCCAAGTCAATCCACTAAAGAAACTATATTTTCAAGACACCCATAAATATAGCACACAAAAAAGGAAATGTCAAGACGGGAAATAAAACCGAATGAATTTGCTATGGGGCGATTTGCGTTCCTATTGAGACGAGTGTTCGCAAGAGTTGGGGTTTTGGAAAGCGCTTTTTCGCTTATGATTGCGAAAAAGCGCTTTGAGAGCTGATTTGTTTCGCCGATTTTAGCCGACTTATGCATAAGCCAACTTATGCGTTAGTCGGCTTATGCGTTAGCCGGTTTACGCTTAAACCGGCTTATTGGCTGTCTGTTGGCTTTTCGGTTTGATAGAGCGGATCGCCCTTCTCGTCGGCAAGCATGATTTCATAGGTAGCGCCGTCCTCTAACGATACCGCAGAGGGGATTTTTCCTAAATCAATTTGCTCATGCTGCGTGTTTTGCTTGATCAACAGCTTTTCATCGCTTTGGGGCCGCAGACGTCCGGCTGTGAGCAGCGCGCCGGTTTCGTCGTAGGTGAACTGAATTTTGTCGGCCAACTGTTCTAATGCGCCGTAGAGATTGCTTTCTCTGGTCTCGATGAAAGTGTTGGTGTAGACAATTTGGCCGTTGTCCTGCAGCTCGGGATAGATGATGCTGACAATGGTGGTAGGGGCAGGGCGCGATGCGTCATCGTTCTTTTTGCCGGGACGCAGAAAAATAATGGTTAAGACGGTTCCGGCCAGAAGAAGGAGCAAAAGACTGATGATGACAAACCGTTTTTTGCTGCTGTTGGGTGACTGGCTGACGGGTGTGCGCTGTTTTCCTTTCTTTTGAGCCATAGCGGCAATCCTCTCTTATTTATCAATTTCACTGTGTTTTTTTGAGTATAGCATAGTTATGCGTCTTTGACAAGGGCGGCAAAGGTTTTGGCAAAGGCTTTGGCCGCTTCCTTGGCTTCGGTCAGAGTGTTGGCGCAGGTGCCCACCTCGACGAGCAGCGACCCGGGCGCATATTGCTGATTGAAACTGGCCGTGCGGATGTTGATCGGTCGAGCGAAGCTTTCGTGATAGGTGATTAAGCGGCTTTGCAGCTGGGCGGCTACGGTCAAGTTGGTTTGCCAGTTCGGATGATCGGCTCCGCCTTTATCGGTGCCAACCACCAGCATGACCTGTGCCAGACTGCTGCCATGTACGTTTGTCACAGGCTTTGCCATGCTTCCGTCCGCCAGCTGAATGGCGTCGCGGTGCACGTCCAGCACATATTGAATGGATGGGTATTCGTTTAAATAGCTTTTGATGCTGTCGCAGGAGAGGCTGTAAGAGGCGTTATAGGATTTTTCGTCATGCATGGTTTCGCAGTGAACGGCGGGCACCCCACTGGCGCTCAGTGTTTGCACAATGACTTCGCCGACGGCCAGCATGTTTTTTTCAGGATCGCTTGAGCGGGTATCATATACGCAATCAGAGCCCTCTTCTGCATAGCTTTCGGTTGCGTGTGTATGTAAAACCAACACCAAGGGGTCTTCGCCGTTTCCTGGCTGTATGGGATACGGCGCGCTTAAAAGTTCTTTGGTGTTCGGTTTGAAATCAGTTTCGTTTTTATAAAACAGATCGCCGCTGCCGTCGGCAAGCGATAGATCGACGGGGACGATTTTGTAGCCGTCCCCATCGCTTGGCAGTGTTTCTTCCGGTTCGGGTTCGGCTGTATCCGGCGCAGGGGCCGGTGTGGGGTCTGTGTCGGCCGGCGGAGCCGCTGTTTCCTGGGGCGGACTTAGCGCGCAGGCGGCCGCAAAGACGCCGTAAACAGAGTCCTCGTTCAAAACGGGGACGGCGCGCATACCTACCGACAGAATCGCGGTAATGATAAATAACATTGAACAAACGGCTTTGAAGCCAGCAAACAGGGTAATACTTTTTTTCTTTTCCACGATGGAGAACCACGCCTTTCTTTCATATCTTGCTCAGGGAAGCTTGTCTTTGGTAAATTATACGAGAGGCTCGTCCTGATTATTCCGCCAGCAAGGTGTGGTTAATGGCTTCGGCGATGACGTGAGCCATTTTATTGACAACGACATCGCTCTCGTTTAAAGAAACAAAAAAGTTTTTTCCATTGTCTAAAATTTCAGTGAGCTTGGGACTGACTTTTGCGCCCGCCTCGTCCAGTGCGTCATAAACTAATGTGGCGCTTGAGACCACAGTGGGAACGCCAATGGCAATGACCGGCACGTTCATGGTTTCTTTTGAAATTTCCCGGCGCTTTTGGCCAATGCCGCTGCCGGGCCGCACGCCTGTATCAGTCATTTGGACGGTGGTGGCCAGCCGAGACGCATTGCGGGCGGCCAGCGCGTCTACCGCGATAATGAGAGAGGGCTTCACGGTTTTCACGACGCTGCCGATAATTTCGGCTGTCTCAACGCCTGTTTGCCCGACAACCCCGGCGTTGATAGCCGAAATATCATAAGCGCCCATCTGATTGTAAAGGGCGGGGTCTTCTTCTTTGATGTGCCGGGTTACGGTGACGCCGTCGATGGTCAAAGGCCCGATAGCATCCGGCGTAACATTTCGGTTGCCAAGACCGCATACCAGCACGCTGTCGATTGTTTTGCAGACCGAGTGCATCAGATCGTTCAGATTCGCGGCAATCAGTTTAATCGCATGTAAAGAGACGTCGTATTCTTGTTCCCAGAGACGTCCGGTGTCAATGGTGATATAGGACCCTATCGGCTTGCCAAGTGCTTTTTCTCCGTCTTGGCTGGTAATGCGCAGATCGGTAATTTTCAGGCCGTCCGCATCGTATTCGTTGTAGCTGACACCGTTTGCGATGACCGAATCTGTCCGTTCGTAGGCCTCGCAGGCAAGGTCTGTGTAAATATAGCTGGCTGTTCTGTTCATACAGTACGCTCCTTTTTTTTGTTTTATTATGAGGCGGTTCTTTCGGCGTTATGCAATGCGCACAAAATAAGAGAAAAAATTTGCATTTGGCTTAGATTTGTTAACTATTTTCTTTTTCATAAATTTTCCTTGCGAAAAACATAGTTTAGTGTTATACTATTACATGAGTTGACGAATGCGAAAATACACTTTGCATTTTCGCGGTGTACGATTGCCTGTTTTTCCGGCGTTTTCATGCGTTTTGGGGTTTTGTACGGGCAAAGACAGGACGTCTCGGAAAGTTCGGTTGTTCGCGGGGCGGTTTCTGTTTTATATTTCGATCTGATTTCGGAAAGGAATGAATATTCTAATGAAAAAATTGTTGCTTTTTGTTCTTTGCGTTCTTATGGTGGCGTCAGTTTTTACCGGCTGCGGCGGTTCTGGCGATAAGGGCGCTACGATCCCTGTTTATTTTTCGGATGAAATATTGAATTTCGATCCTGCATTTGCCTATACGGATGATGCGGCGGCGAAAATTATGCCTCTGCTGTACGAGGGATTAACCCGGATTGACGATGCGGGAAAGGTGCAGAAAGCGCTGATTGACAGCTATACTTATAAGCAGCAAGACGATGGCACATATATGATGGAGATCACCTTGAAGGAATCGTATTGGAACGATGGTATTTCGGTATCTGCCAATGATTTTGTCTATGCGTTTAAACGGATCATGGATCCTGAATTTTCCAGCGAAGCAGCTTGTCTGCTCTATGATTTAAAGGATGCAAGAGATGTTAAGGCGGGCACTAAATCGATTGATGATTTAGGCGTTCGCAGTGCCGATAAATCAATTCTGCAATTTATTTTCAGTCAGGATATTGATATGGATGCTTGGCTTGAAACGCTGGCCAGCCCTGCGCTGGTACCGCTGCGCGAGCAGATTGTGACTGCGTTAAAGCCGCAGGATATTGTCTATGAAGAGCAGACGAATAATAACGGCGAAACAACCAACGTCATTACAGAATACGATATTTCGGCCTATGCATGGAGCACCGATGCACAAAACCTTGTGACGAATGGCCCGTTTACCGTGAAATCACATACCAGACCTTCGCGCAGTGAAAACGGCGAGATGGTCTTAGAGCGGAATAACTATTATCACAGAGATCCCTATGGCCGAGAGAAGATCAGCAAATATGTAACTCCTTACCGCATTAAGATTGTATATGCTTCCAATGAAGTTAAATCGAATTACACCCTTGGCGAAGGAGAATCGCAGGTGAATTTGCGCCAGTTAGTGGCCTTGGCCTCGATGAATGCGGATAACGAGGACGAAAAAATCGTGTTTGATTCAGACCTTTCGCTGGTGCCTGCATCAAAAGCAAGCAAGGTGAAAACGGTTGATATGCTGACACAGCATGTTTATTATTTTAATACCAAGAATGAAACCTTGTCTAAACCAGAGGTGCGCGCTGCCCTTTCTTTGGCGGTGGACCGGGAAGCAATTTGTGAAATTGTGAACTATACCGTACCGGCGAAAGGCTTTGTGCAGACAGGTATCTATAAAGATGGCAAACGCAAGTCCGAGTACCGCGAGAGTTATGATGATCTGATTGCGGCAAACGGCAATATGGATGAAGCGCGTTCCATGCTGCGCAGTGCGGGCGTGACGCGTGGTTCCTTCACTCTTTCCTGCCGCGACAGCGAGGTAGAAACCGCCGTCGCTGAATACGTGAAGAGTGTGTGGGAAGAGCTTGGCTTTACGGTGACAATCCGCAAGCTTGGCATGAACAACAACGGTATTGAAAGCACCGAGCAGACAAAGTTCTATTCACTTTATCGTGATGAACTCGTCAATGCTTATGTAAAAGGCGATTTTGATGTGATCGCTATTGACTATACCGCGACAAGCACATATGCATTCGGTGCGCTGGCGCCCTTTGCGGCTGGCTTTACCGGTCAGGCTATCGATTTGAGGGAGCGTTCATTAAATGAAAATTATGATGTGAACATTCCGCATATCACAGGCTGGCAGAACAATCGTTATGACGAGTTGATTGAGCAAGCATTTGCTGAAAAAGATTTGGCTGCACGGAGCGATTTACTTTATCAGGCAGAGACGATTTTGATGGAAGAAATGCCGGTTATGCCTTTGTTCCAATATCAAAATGCTTACAGCAAGACTGGTGCACTGTCAAAGCTGAGTACCGACTATTATGGCGCGGTTCTGTTTACAAAGGCGAAACTGAAGTAAAGCGCCCTGCCGCTGGTTTGAGCTCAATAAGCTGAATAGGTAACAATGTTATTTTCGGGCGGTCGTTGACCGCCCGATTTTACATTATTACCGGTTGGCCGGTGCTTGCAATTTACGGGAGAAAGGATTTTTAGAATGGCAGATTTAAATAACAAAAATGATATCAAGATATTTATTTTATATATACTCCGGCATGTGGGCTATGCGCTGCATTATGCAACCATTATTGATTTGGTGCTGGGGGACGGCGCCGTTAAATATTTTGATTTTGTAGAGTGCTTTGGCGAATTAGTCGAAGCGGGCAATATTCAAAGATGTGATGATAAGGCCGAGGGCGAATATAAGGTTGATGAGGATTTTGTGATTACAAAGCAGGGGGCCTCAGTGGCGGATACGCTGGCCACGGATTTAGCCACCTATATACGAGACAAAAGCTTAAAGCGGGCGCTGCAGTATCTCTCTTTCAAAAGAGACGGAACAAAAGTCAAACTTGATATTAAGCCTTTATATGATGGCCGCAGCCGAATTTCTTTTGGTTTTGAACGGAACGAAGAATCATTTTTCTTGCTTGACTTGATTTCTGACAACGAAAAGCAAACCGAGAGAATAAGGCAGAATTTGGATATGAATCCTGAAAATGTGTATAAAAGTATTCTTTCAATTCTTTCGGGTGATGCTGACTATTTGTTTCAGTAAATATGTGAAAATCACATCAAAGGGTTAAACTAAAAATAAAGAGACTTCCCTATTTTTTGATAAAATTCATAAAAATATTTTAAGTTTTATAGGTAAAACTATTGACATTCTATAAATTGTAGATTATAATGAACACTGTGTAGGAGTATTTTTTGTGGAAGAAGACCTTTTGGAAATAATTCAAAAAGCAAAAAAAGGCAATGAAGAGGCTTTGTCCATGTTGCTTTCGCTGTATCAGCCGATGATTCGCCATGCTGTTTCTTTCTATTTTTCCGGGCTGGCCGAAGCAGGTTTTTCTTTAGAAGATTTGCAGCAAGAAGGGGCTGTGGCTTTGTTTCGGGCTGTGGAAAAATATGATGCCAAACGGGGCGTGTCTTTCGGTGCCTTTGCCAAAAAATGTGTACGAAATCGCTTGATTTCCATTTATCGTGCAACCCACAAAAAAGAGAAAAAGACAAAAAAGGCGTTGGGTGAAGTGCCGGTCATGCCGCCTGTTTTGAGTGATGGCGCAGAATGGATAAACATGCTCGAAAGCAAGCTGACCGCGTATGAAAGACAGATTTGGTCGTTTTATTCGCAAGGTTATAAACCGCGGGAGATTGCTAAGCTTGCCGGGCGGGATGTAAAAAGTGTTTATAACAGCCTTTGCCGGATCAGGGCGAAAGCGAGCGAGCTTGAACGGCCGTAAAGAGACGCTGATGGATGATTTTTCTCCTCTATGAAATGTTTTTATTGATTGGCCAGCAGGGCCGGTTGGTAAAGGATATATGCTTCAGTAGCTTAAAGAGAGCGTTGTTGAAAAGGTGATGGTGTGAATCCATTCTGAGGCAAAAAATCAACCACGATAGATGAGGTAACAAGAGATGTTCGAAGACAAGACCCTAACATGTGTTGAGTGCGGAAACGAGTTTGTTTTTTCAGCAGGAGAGCAGGAGTTCTATGCTGATAAAGGTTATCAGAATGAACCAAAAAGATGCAAAGACTGCCGCACAGCCAGAAAAAATGCTGCAAAACCGGCCAGAGAGTTTTTTGTAGGTGTATGCTCTAACTGCGGCGGTGAGGCGAAGGTGCCTTTTCAGCCGACTGATGACAGACCGATCTATTGCAGCGCATGCTTTGAAGAACTTCGCGGTCAAAACTAATTTTATAAGTGGTTTACGAGCCGTATCAAAAATCATTTGTTTAGGGTTCTCTTTGTTCGGTGTGTTTTTTAGCACAGCTTTTGTTAAAGGGGATAAAAACACTTTGATGAGCATGCTTTATAAAGCTTGACTTTATAAAAGAACGGATTGCTTGCAGCAGTCCGTTCTTTTTGTGTTGAATGCGCGGAATCGGCAGATGGCTTTTGCTTATAGCGGAACATGTTTTTAGTTTGATTGGGCTGTGCTTTTTGTTGGTGCGGAATTTCAAAATTTTTACTCTCTCTGTGTACAAAAAATAGTATGTGTGGTATAATAGAAGCAAATTAACGATTTGCTTCTAAAATTTAACTGAACGTGCATTTGCACGTTCTGCCAGTAATACCGGCATCGTTAAATTTCAAGGTAGTGGAAACTTTGTGGTATAAAAAAAGCAAATTAACGATTCGTCAAGCAAATCAAAGATGAAGCTTGAAAAGTTTGTCTTTTCACTTTTACAAGTGAAATTTCGGTAGCGCTGAAACCGTCGGTGCACTTAGATTTTGTGATGCAGATAAACGAATCCGCCCTGCCGGCATACATATATGGCGGAGCAAAGATTTTTTAGAAATAAGAATATGATTGAAATAGGGAGTCAGTTCGATTGCCAAGGCAGCAATCGAATTGATCAAAGAGAAAAATAAAGTTAGAGTGTAGATGAAAGAATATTCAGAATACGAAGAGCGGTCCTGCGAACCGAATGAAAATACAGTGGCGGGCATTAACGCAGTGACCGAATTATTAAGAAGCGAACGCAGCGTGGACAAGCTGTTTATTGCTTCCAAAACAAAAGACACGGCGTATGTATCCATTATACAGTTAGCAAAAGAGAAAGGCATTCCTTTTTTTCGCGCTGAGAAGGGAAAACTTGACGCATTGGCGCCGGGTGTGAATCACCAGGGGGTTGTTGCGTTAGCCGCAGGGATTCAGTATGTCTCGATTGAGGATATTTTGGCGATTGCCCAGGCAAAAAAAGAAGCGCCTTTTATTCTCATTGCCGATAAAATAAATGATCCGCATAATTTGGGCGCCATGATTCGCTGTGCAGAGGGCGCCGGTGTGCATGGTATTATTATTCCGAAACGGCATGGCGTGGGGATCACGCCGGTTGTCAGCAAAAGTTCGGCGGGTGCTGTTTCGCATATGGCCATCGCGAAGGTGACAAATTTGTCGTCTGCCATTGACAAATTGAAAGACAACGGCGTTTGGATTTATGGGGCCGAGGCAGACGGTACGTCGCTGTATCAAAATGATCTGGCCGGGCCTGCCGCGTTTGTGCTTGGCAGCGAGGGCGCAGGAATTTCGCAGAAAATTAAAGAAAAGTGTGATTTTTTGCTTTCGATACCCATGTATGGCAGAGTTAATTCTTTTAATGTATCAACAGCTGCTGCGGTCATATTATGTGAAGCAGCACGTCAAAGAAACAACTGAACGGAGCAGATCTTATGGAAAATAAAAATAACGAAATGTCCCCTCAGGAATTATTAAAAAAGCTAAAGGCAAGTATAGCAGCGGAGGAACAATACGCCGGGACAAGCCAGACAGACGCGGAGCAAAGCGATGAAAGACTGCTGCAAAACGATGAGGACGAGCCGGCGCTGTCTATAGAACAGCCGGAGCAGAACACCACACGATATCATTATACCGTAACAAGACCCGCTGGTTCTGTTGTTTCAGAGCCGGAGCAGCCGTCACCGGAACAGCAGATAGAGCGGGCGGACGAACCAGTCTTTTCTCTTACAACAAACACAGAGCTGTCTTTTCAGGCTGAATCCGGCCGTGACATGCAAGATGTGATGGGCGCCGTGTTAAGTGACGAAGAAATTGCTCAAATGGAGCAGTTTGGCGCTATGCCGGATATGCAGAGGATTGCCGACGAGGCAAGAGAAGAAGCGCAGCAGGCGTTTGAAAGCGCCGAGAGGGAAGGCAGCTTTGATGAGACCGATGGCAATGACGAGCGATCGCTCACCGATGAGGTAGAGGCTGTCTATGGCGATGAAGCGGCGTATTATGATACGATTGATGCTGAATCGGACGAGGAAGAGGAGGAAGATGACGAATCTTTCTTGTTTTTATCATCGGAGGAGGACGATGAGATAGAGCAAACGGCGTATGAGCCGGCATATACGCCGGAAGAATCGGCCGAATATATTCAGCCGAACGAAACGTCCAAGCGAAATGTGTTTAATTTTATTGCTTCGCTGACCAAACGGGCGGCCAAAAACGCCGTCGCGGGTGCAGAAGCGGGTACGGCGGCTGCTGATGCGATGTCCGCGGCAGCAGGCGTTGCAATGAGTATAGAAACGCCGGACGCACAGACGGCAGAAACAACGACAACCATGTCGGCAAAAACCGAATTCATGCAGACGGCGGAGGACGCAAACGAGAACCGAGTAACAGCCGGTGAGCCGGAAGCAAAAATGTCTGTGTCCGAAGAGTCGCTCGAGGAGCCGTCGGCTCAGTCGGAAGAATCGGCCGAACCACAGCCGACTGCGGAATTTGATGCGGTTGATGTCAATCTGATGCTTGCCTTTGGCATGGAGGACAAGCTAAAGGACGTCATTGGTGAAGCCGCCACGCAAAAGGCAAGTCAACAGGCGGAAGAAGATGCCAAAACCATGACGTCGACCGATCTGTTTAAAATTGTGAGCGAAGAAAGCAAACCGGAGGAAGAGTTTACTGATCATTCACAGGTCAAAGCGATTTTTCGGCGCTATCGAGGACAATATCGCAGTCTGCTATTAAAATTGGCTGCCTCTCTTTTGCTCTGTGTCCTTTTGTTTTTCTTTGAAAATATCACGGTGCTTGGCGGAGGATTGCCAAGGGGCATCAGCGCCGAGTACTATCCGATTGTCAATGTGATGGTTGGTTTACAGCTGATTATTTTCGCGTATGCACTTGTGTTTGATCAATTAAAAAAAGGTGCCGGCGCACTTTTGCACGGCCAGTTGATTCCGGAATCGGGCATGGCGCTGATCGCGGTCATTTCTCTGTTATATCAGCTTTTAATTGCTATTTTCTGCCGGGTGAATTATACCACCTATAATTTTCCGGTTGCGCTGTGCGTTTTCTTCAGTCTGCTTTATGAGTTTATGAATGTAAAGCGAGAGATGTATTCGTTTAACATCGTGGCCTCCAAAAAAATGAAATTGGCTCTTTGCGGACTATCCGAAGAAGAACGGGCGCAGGAACGCAGTGCTTTTCGGTCTTTTGTGGAAGAGAGTCCGTCGTCTTTAGGCGATGAGGAAGAATCGGCCGAAACTTCTGCCGCAGAAGAACCGACAGCGCAGTCGGAACAAGCGCACGGCGAGGAACTGCTTGGCGACACGATGTATAAGCTCAAACGGGGCGCTTTTGTGGATGGATTTTTTCACAAAATGAGACAATATCCGTCTTATAAATCGATTCTTCGTTTTATTGTGCCGATCATGGCGATACTTTCCCTGTTGTTTTGCATCATTGGCTTTGCCAGAACGGCTTCTTTGGCGAGCGGTGTAAGTTTAGGCTATTTCACGCTGGCTATGTGCGCGCCGATTTCTATGTTTATTACATACAGCTATCCGCTGTATAAGGCAAGCAAACAGGCTTTTGCCAACGAGAGCGCCATTATTGGCGAAAAGGTGGTCGAGGAGACTTTAGATACCTCGGTGCTTACCTTTGAGGACAAGGATATTTTCCCCACCAAGGGAGTCAAGGTAAAAAGCATTAAGGTGTACGGCAGTCACCGCATTGACCGGGTTGTCTTTAATGCGGCCAATATCTTCCGAAAATACGGCGGACCCTTGTCGCAGGTGTTTAATATGGCGACCTTAGAGCTTGGCACGACAGATGAGGTGTATTTCGGTACTATTGAAGACGATGGTATTGAGGCCATGGTAGCCGGCAGCCATATATATATCGGCAAGACCGATTATCTGATGCGCAAGGGATATGCCCCCGGCTTTGATGATGAGGACGAGGTTATTGAAGGCAACGGCGGCATCTGCATTATGTTTATGGCGATTGAAGATGAAATTGCCGCTAAGTTTTATGTGGAATATACGATAGACCGTGAATTTGAAGATATTTTGCGTCACTTATATACGGCGGGCGTATGTATCAGCATTCGCACCTTTGATCCGAATATTGATGACCGCATGTTAAACCTCTTGCTGCGGTATGACCAGTATCCGGTCAAGGTCATTAAGCATCGCTCTGACCAAGAGGTGAATTTGGCCAAGGAGCATTTGGACAGCGGCATTGTCTCAAAGCGTTCGGTGAAAGATATGTTGCGTGCTTTTATGAGCTGTGACCGTGTGCATCGGGCTATCAAAATGGGCGTGTTTGTCAAGATGGCATCAATCGGCGTGGGATGTGTTGTTTCACTGCTGCTTCTCATATTTAACGGCGGGGGCGCAGTTGCTTCGGTCTATACGGGGTTGTATCAGCTGTTTTGGATTGCCGCACTGGCCATTATTACAAAAATTATTGTATAAGCTTTATATAAGAAAACCCGGGTTTACCCCGGGTTTTTGCTTTTAAAAGCGCTTATTGCTTTTGTCCGATTGGGACCAGTTCGATTCCTTCTTCTTTACCAAGATTGCGGCTATATCGTTTCTCGGCAGCATTGTTCCAATGCTCATGTACACCAAGGTTATCGATGGTATGACCGTGTCCGTCGGTATACTTGGTTCCCGATGGCGGATTGGCAACAAGGCCTGCTTCGTGCAGATAATTTTCGTTTGAAACATCTTTCGCCGCGCTGTTTATGTTCGTGACGGCCGGTTCGTTGTTCAAAAAATCAGCGCCCACCGAATCAATGGCTACAGGGTCTTGGGAGACAAAGAGACTGGCGGTATAATCACCGTAAAACGGCGCCTGCTGCCATTTTGCGTTTTCAGATGCGATGGAAGCGCCTTCGCTGGGGGCGCAGATGAGCGCATCCAGCATATACAAAACCGTTTTGCCGCCCAGCTCGGCATGGGCCATCAAATCGACAAGCGGACTGTACAGCCCCATTTCCGATTTGGTAAGCCATTGGTGCAGATTGGCGCCTTCCGGCGGCCGCATCGTGTTGCCGTTGATAAAGGAGCCAAAATGATTTTTACCGCACAGGGTTATGCCGTAACTGTGTCCTTTTAAGTTGGCCAGATTGATGATATAGGCAGCCTCGGTCACACAGGTGGGCAGATAATTCATTTGTCCGCTGAATGAATGGGACCAGATGATCGGCGCTGACTCGTCAGCTTCACCTTGGCTGCGCCCGACAAAGCGAATGCCCTGATATTCGTCCGCTGTACACATGTCTGTCATATAGGCCGGGAAGATACGCGAGACATCATAAACGGTGATGTCGGAAGGAGCGACGCCGCCCTCTTGGACAAGAGAGGTAAGAAGCGCTTTCAGCAGGACGGGATTGGTATAGCTCATGCTCGTCCTGCCTGAGTCATCATCGTCAAACACTCCCGAACCGTTTATGTTCGCTTTAATAGCGATCTTTTCGCCATGTATATAGCCGCCGTCAAGCCCGCGGGCTTTTTTGTTGGCTGTGAACAGGGCACTCCAGCCGTCTGCGGCCTTCTCTTTGCCGGCAAGGGATGCAATGCTGTCGTTTACCATCTGTACAAGCAGGGACTCGTCAAAATGGCTTGGTTCCCACCAAAAGCCGCTGCCATCCCACTGGACTGATTCGGGCTGATGGGACCAGACCACACGGCCCGGCATGGCGCCGATTCCTTTGCCGTAGGGTTCGTGATATGGATAGGCGCCGTCATAAGGAGCGTGGCTGTCTATTTCAGAGGTGTTCGGTTCAGGTTCGCTTACCGGCGGAATTGAAGCATTGGTATTGGCAGTGTCTTGTATGGAGGTGCTGCACGCGGCAAGAGAAAGGGCGGCAAACAGCCCGCCGATAAAAATCCATGCTTTTTTCATGACAATATCCTTTCTTTTCGGGGGAATTTTCATGCTTTGTCAGTCTTTGCCTGTTTGGGTTCATGCAGGTAAGCTGTTAACGATATGACTCATCAAAAATAGCGGCGCATTCTTCATCAGACATGGGGCAGGGATTTGCAAGAAACAGTCCGCCCATGGTTTCTCTTGCGTTGCGCGCTAAGGTCATTGCCTCTGCCTTGTCAAATCCGTAATCGCTCATTTTCAGGTCGTGCACACCACAGTCCTTTTGCAGCTGCAAAAGGGCGGTGATGAAGTCCTCGGGTTTGTCCGCTTCGGGCATACCCATGACTTTAGCCATTTTGATAAACTGTTCATCGCATGCATGGCGCTCGATAAAGAAACGGGCAAACGCGGCTGAAATCATAATCAGCCCGGCGCCATGCGGCAAATCGTGATGATAGGCGCTCATGGCATGTTCCATGGAATGCTGTGCGGTGGTACTGGTGAGCTGCATGGTGATGCCCGCTATGGTACTGCCGTAGGCTACCGCTTCTCTTGCTTCTAAATCACGGCCGTTGGCAACAGCTCTCGGCAGGTATTTGGCAATTTTCTCAATGGCCGAGAGGGCCAATGTCTCGCTTACGATATTGACCCCTTTTGAGATCATCACCTCGGTGTTGTGAAATAGCGCATCGAAGCCTTGGTAGGCGGTGTAACGGGGCGGAACGGTTGTCATTAACGTGGGATCGACAATAGCGAGCACAGGCGCAAGAGAGGGAAAACCAAAGCCAATTTTCTCATTAGTTTGATGGTTTGAAATCACACCCCAGCAGTTGATTTCGGAACCGGTGCCCGAAGAGGTGGCAATCGTTACGATGGGCAGGCCCGGATGGATCAGCGGCTTGCCCTTGCCTGTTCCGCCGTTCACATAGTCCCACAAGTCGCCGGGGTTGGTCGCCATTGCAGAAACGGCGACTGCGGCGTCTAACACGGCTCCGCCGCCAAGCGCTGTGATGAAATCGCAGTGGTGCTCCTTTGCGGCCGCAGCGGCCTCCATCACCGCCTCTTTCGAGGGATTTTCGTGAATGCAGCTGCAAACGACGTATTCAGTATTGGCTTTTTTGAGCTGTGCCTGTACCCGGTCCAGCGTGCCATAGGTTTTGACCGAGCGGCCGTTTGAAATAAGCAACAGTGTTTTTTTGCTAAGAGCGCCCTCAGCTCTCATGGCGGCGATTTGCCTGCCCAGTTCGTTGAGCGTGCCCGTTCCGAACACAAGATGGGTTGGGTTGTTGAAATCAAAATGCATATTCATGATACATATCTCTCCTTATTGATTTTTTTGATCGTGATTCATTGTATAGACCAGGTAATCGAGACAGTCGATTTGTTTTGCGTGGCTGTGAATCTGGTCTAAAAGCGATGCCCGTTGCAAAGACAATAGCCGGAGTTGTTCTTGCTTTCTGCCATTTTTGCGCAGCGTGAAAAACTGTCGGATCGCCTCTTCATGAAAGCCGGCATCTTTCAAATTGTCATAGAGCTGTCTCTCTTCTGTTTCTTTCATTGTGCTTCACCTCCGGCAGAATGGAAACTGACATGAAGGAATCATTCATTCCATAGTAGGATGTCTTTATTATACTGAAAAGGCGATCAATTAGCAAATACTTATAATCAACACACAGATATGCTTGACAAGCATATCTGTGTATCATATAATAAATGCAGACAGTGATTGATCGGTCAGGCTTGCCGCCGGCATGGATTTGGTTTTCTAATGCAGCAATCAGGAGGATTTTTATGGAGATTCGCGTTCTTCGATACTTTTTGACAATCGCAAGAGAGGGCAGCATAACCAATGCGGCCCAGTTTCTGCATATCACGCAGCCCACCCTTTCAAGACAAATTCATGATTTAGAAGAAGAGTTAGGCCAAAAGCTCTTTATCCGCGGCAGTCACCATATGACGCTTACAGCAGAAGGCATGATACTGCGCAAACGGGCGGAAGAAATTGTGGCTATGGTGGATAAAACCGAGGCTGAATTTAATTCGATAAAAACAGCTGTCGGTGGAGATATTTATATCGGCGGCGGTGAAACCGACGCTATCAAACATCTCGCGGCTATTGCCAAGGAGCTGCACGACATGTATGGCGATATTCGTTATCACTTGTACAGCGGGAACGCACAGGATGTGACTGAGCGCCTTGATAAAGGCCTGTTGGACTTCGGCGTGTTGGTTCAGCCGGCAGATCTTTCCAAATACAATTATTTGCATATTCCGGCCAAAGACACGTGGGGCGTTATTATGAGAAAGGATTCTCCGCTCGCCAAAAAGGAAGCTATCTGTAAAGAGGATTTAATGGATGTTCCGCTCATTTGTTCCCGCCAGGCGATCATGCAGGAGAAAGAGCAAAATGAATTTGCGCGATGGTTTGGGGAAGCGTTTGACAGGCTGAACATTGTCACGACGTTTAATTTGGTTTATAATGCGGCTATTATGGTGGAGGCAGGGCTTGGTTATGCCATTACGCTTGATAAAATCGCCAATACATCCGCTGATAGCAGCCTTTGCTTTCGTCCGCTTTGGCCAACCCTGGAGGCGGGTTTAAGTGTGATCTGGAAAAAATATCAGGTGTTTTCGTCCGCCGCTGAATTGTTTTTAGAGAGAATGAAAGAGCGGTTTATCTGATACTGGAAAAATTACGGCGTAAATTGAAAACACCCGCAAGGGACGGTTTTTATACCTAATCCTTGCGGGTGTTTTTTATATATGTTGCGCTGGAGCCAAAAATCTTAGGCGCCGCTAAAAGGGGGCATGGGATAGATCCCTGCATGTAAGGCTTTATAAAATCAGATCAAGAATTTCTTGGGGGGTGGTAACAATAGTTTCGGCGCGGGCAGCGGACAGCTCGTCGCTTGTGCGAAATCCCCAGGCGACAGAGATGCAGCGGATGCCGGCGTTTTGGGCTGTTTCAATGTCAACCTCCGAGTCGCCAATATAAACCGTCTTGTCCGGCTGGGCCGAGAGGCTTTGCATGACCTGATTCACCGCGTCCGGATAAGGCTTTTTGCGGACGTTTTCCTTGGCGCCGACGGCAAGGAGATAAAGGCCGTCAAAATAGTGCTGGCACAGGTCTTGCACGGCGGCATCGGCTTTGTTGGAAACAATGGCTACCCTGACATTTGCCTGCTGTAGTTTTTGCAGCATAGCAAGAACCCCGTCATAGGCTTTGGTGTGGTCGGCAAGGTGATGTTTGTAGTGCTGCATAAAAAACTGAAAAACCTGTTCGCATTGAGGGGCAGAACAATACGGCGGCAGGCTGCGCTCTATTAATTTTTTCACACCATGTCCCACAAAACAGCGGATTTCATTGTATGTACGGGTCGGAAAGTCAAATTGGGTCAGGGCGGCGTTGACGCTGTTTTGCAAATCGGTTAACGTATCGAGCAGGGTGCCGTCTAAATCAAAAAGAGCGCATTCATATTTCATCGTTATGTCTGTGTCCTTTCTTGCGATAAAACGTGTTTTGAAAATAGTTATTTTCTGATTTTATACGCTGTTGTTTTGTCAATAAAAGGGGTGCCGTCCGACACCCCAAGATTGTCTGTTTTTAGTTGTTTGCATATCCCAAGGGGCTGCTTTTACATTTCAGGTACAAGCAGACCATAGGAATTGTCGTGCCGTTTATACACAACGCAGGTTTGCTCGGTTGCGTCGTCACGGAATACAAAGAAGGTATGGCCCAACAAGTTCATTTGCAGAATGGCCTCCTCAGCAGACATCGGCTTGATTGGAAAGGCTTTGGTACGTATCGTGAAATCGACCTCTTCGTCGTATTCGTATTCATCGTCGGAGGGCTGAAATTCCATGGCAAGGCCTTCGCTTTTCAGTCTTTTTTCAAGACGGGTCTTGTTTTTGCGGATTTGCCGTTCAATGGTCTCAACCGCGCGGTCCAGCGCATTGCGGAAGGATGAATCCTCTTCTTCCGCCCGGAAGATTGTGCCGTATAGAGAAATTGTCACCTCAACCGTTTGCACCATTTTCACTTCGCGGAATGTGACGGTTGCCGATGCGGTGTCTTTGCCGAAAAATTTTTCAAGCTTACTTAATTTTTTCTCTGTGGCGGCTCTGAGGGTGTCGTCTATGATCACGCCGCGCGCGTTCATGGTCGTTTTCATCATGCTGCTCCTTTACCGTGTTATTCGATAACAGATGTTGTTATCTTGGTATCATTAGTATAGCACACATTCGTAAAAAAATAAATACCCGGTTATGGAAACCGGGTAAACATTTTGCAAAGAGCTGTGTTTAATTTTTTGACCAAACGGGTGGTTCTCTTTTCAGGATAATGGCTGCCTGAGGCCTTTGGGATAGTGATTTTTAATCACGCCGTTTACCCGTTTTCCGCCGCCGGCAGGGCAGCCGTCTATCAAAAGACAGCACCAGCCGTTTGGGCCTTCACTGGGCAAGGTATGACCGGCCAGATACAGCGCTGTTTCAGGCGAATCAGCGGCAAGGTTAACCTGCTGATTAAAAAAACGGCCGAACGCGCTGAAAAATTGATGATGGGGATGAAAAACACCCTTTTGTATCCGGCCAATGTTGACGCCATAAGCTATTACGCCGTGTAAAGACGCGGGAGGGGTGCTGGATAGAGTCCGGAAACCATCCGGCGTGGCGATTATGGTGAGTGCGTTTGGCTTGATGGTGGTATTTTGCGATAAAAACTGATCGATCAGGTGCTGCTCCTCTTTGCTGGGCTGCTGGAGCCTGTTTTTATCAGCCGGTGCCTGTTCGGCACGGCCGCTGTCGGCGCTTTTTTGCATGAGCGCGATGAACTGTCCTTCGCCCGGCGCCTGATGGGGATAAAACCGTCTGGCAAGAGTGGCTTTTTCGGTGACGCCCGGTTTTGTAAACGGCAAAAGCGCTTCGCAGACAGGGCGCAGGGTGAACTGGGGGTGACTTTCTAAAAACGCTTCGATCATGGACTCATTTTCTTCCACCGAAAAAGTGCAGGTAGAATAGAGCAGATAACCGCCTGGGGCAACACAGGCGCCGGCATTGTGCAGAATATTTTGCTGCATGTTGGCGCAGCCGGCGATTTTGCCTTCGCTCCAGTCCTCTGCTGCTTCTTTGTATTTGCGGAACATCCCCTCGCCCGAGCAGGGGGCGTCAGCCAGCACGAGGTCAAAAAAGGCGGGATATTGGCGGCTTAAAGCGTCGGTGTCCTGATTGGTGACGATGACGTTGGCAAGGCCCATGCGCTCGATATTCGCGGCTAAGATACGCACACGTCCCCGGTCAATTTCGTTTGAAACGAGCAAGCCCTCGGGGCCGATTTGCGTGGCTAACTGAATGGATTTTCCGCCTGGTGCGGCGCAGCAGTCTAAAACGCGCCAGCTCTTTTGAATAGGCAGTGCACAAACAGCGGCCATGGCGGAAGGATCCTGCACGTAAAAAGCACCGGCATGATGCAGCGGATGCCGACCGGGATTGGGGGCGTCGAAATAAAAGCCGTTTGGATGATAGGGCACCCTTTCCAAAGCAAAAGGAAGATGCGCCGCCAGTTCATCAGCCGGCATTTTGACAGAGGAGATCAGTCCCTTGACCGGCGGTTCGGACAGGGCTTTATCATAAGCGGCGTACTCTTCTTTTAAAAGCCGCTGCATGCGTGTGACAAATGAGGGGGGAAGGGTCATAGGCTATCCTCCTGAATGTAAACAAAATGTGCGGGCCGATTTTCGGCCCGCAGGGGTTGATTTTTTTCGCCGTTTTGACTGCACAAAGGGCTGTCAATCGACAGAGTAGCGCTTGCCGGCGATGCGGTCATAAGTGATCATGCGCTGTCCTTCTACAAAAGGCCACAGCTCATCGGTCATAGGAATCTGCATGCGCACGTTGTAAATCGGAGAGGTTTTGCCTAAATCAGTTAAAAACTGCATGTAAGGCGTGCGGGGAGAGCCGATCAGCTCGCTTAACGCATTCAAAAGGTTATACGAAGCAATTTGGTTGTCCTTTCCCTCTTTCAGCAGAACGCTGTCGCCTAAATCAAAGTTCGCATAGATCATGAAAGGGGTCGTTTGAGTGGCAAATCTTTCTTCAAACGAGAGCCTTTCGGTGCTTTGAATCAGCCCGCTTTCACAATAGGCCGCATAATTGACGCCTAAGGTCGGCAGGTGATCGCCGAAGTAGACAAACACGGTGTCTTTTTCTCGGTTGTCGATATAATCAGCCAGTGCGCCAAGAGCGCTGTCTGCATTCTTCATGGCCATAGTGAAATTACGGAACGCACCCAGCGTTTCGGCATCCAGCGAGTCGTTTTCGGCGATGATGGTTAAATCCTCTTGCTTGTATTTGGTCTCATAGGGCTGGTGCGCCTCCATGGAAATGCCCATCAAAAAGGCCGGCGCCCCGGTGTTTTGTTCGTTCTCGTTTAACACCTCTTCCATATACCGCTCAAAGGAATCATCCGAGAGATAGCCGCCGCTGACGGTGGAGAGAGGCCAGTTGTCCCGGTCGTGCCGGGCATAGAAGTCATCTTCAAAGTGCAGATTGTCGATGCCAATATAGGGATAGCCCGTCTGCCGGGAATAAAAGGCAGGTATATACGGGTGCACCCCGTAGGTTTGATAACCAAGCTCCTTATAGATCGATACGTAGCTGGGTATGTTTTGTTTTAAATATTGATAAGGCACACTGCCGGAGGGCAGAGAATCGGTGGTGAGGCCGGTCAGTACCTCAAATTCAGGCCGTACTGTACCGCCGCCGAGTGCCGTGTTGGACATGACGCCGCTGATGGTTCCTTTTCTGTCGGCCAGCTCGTCAAAATGAGCAAGCGGATTGGCTTCGTTTCCTTCTACATCATAGAACCGGGAACCGGGCAGGCTTTTGGGGTCCCAAAAGCTTTCGGAAAGAATGACTATGATGTCAGGCGACGAGAAATCGTCGGACGCCTCTTTGTATTCATACGGCGCCAGATAAGCATTGACTGCTTCTTCCGAATAGCCGTCCGGTTGGTCGATGTTTAGAAAAAGAACATTCAGCGTAAACCCGCCGATAAAGCCGTTGTCCACATAGTTGGAGGTTTGCAGGGCGGCGTTCATTTGATCCATGCCGTATTGTTCCAAATAGGCCGTGGCCTTGTCCGTGGTGTTGACCTGGAAAAAGACGCAAAGGCCGATAATCAGCGCGATGGGCAGCCGCACATACGCTTTCAGCGGCACTGATGCATTGCCGAGAAGGGGCACAAGCGCCAAGAGCAAAATACTGAGCAGGGCCAATACATATTTTAACGGGAAACCAGCGGTCACAAAACCGGTCAGCTCACCCAGGTTGCCGGCTTGCACCATGTCCCACGGATAGAAAAAGTCACCGGTTAAAATGTACTTAAAGTGATTGACAACGGCAAAGACAATCACCGTTCCGCCTAACAGCAGGTTCGCTGCCCAAGCCTTTTTCACCAAAAGGTTCAGAATGATGAAAAAGGCGTAGAGCATAATGATCATGCCAATGGCGACGGACGTTCTTGTTTGCAGAAAGTGCATAAATTTGCCGCTGCCGATGGTCGAAAAATGGACGTATTCAGAGGCAAGATAGCACCAAATGGGAAAAACAAGCGCTGCCAAGTAGGCAAGGACGGTGATGGTGATGCGAAGCGGCTTGTTTTGGATTCTTTTCGTTAAAAACGAAGGCGCGGTCGGGGTGAGTATATAGCGGGTAAAGAAATCTTTTGCTTTTATCATTGAATCGTGACTTCTCCTATGAAGTTCCCGCCGATTTCCTCGCTAAAAATGTCTTCGTTTGCAAATTCGATCGCGCTGAGCCGGCAGGCCTCTTCGGTAATGCCGAACAGAGAGAAGCGCAGATAAACTTCATAGCGGCCAGGCGCTGCTTCCTCGGGTAGCTTAGCCGAAATAGCATACGGCGTTGTTTGGCAGGAGAGCCAGGTGCGCACATCGCAGTCGATGGGCGTTTGGTAAAGCGAACCGTCCTCTCCCTTAAAAATAAGCACTGCTTTTTTCGGGTTAATTACGCTTGAGAAGCCTGTGTTTTCCACTTTGCCGGAAAGGGTGACTTCTTTCCCTTCTGCCTTTGCTTCGGAAGCGCGCAGCACAAAGCGATAGCCGATGTGGTCGCGGATAAATTTCCATGTTGTCTGGCCGTAGTAGGCTGAGTTGTCCGGGAACCATGAATACTCATAATCTTCATTGTAGATGAAGTTTTCATAGCTGACATGCTCATCCTTAAAGACGTTGCCGCGGATATAGTCCACATGGGAGCGATACATTTCCGGAATGGCGTTTTCAGGCAGACATGTGTGGAAACGGGTGGTCCACCACCAAGCGCCGGAATATTCGCCGCCGTAGAACACCTGGGTACCCATACGGTTTAAATAATCAATGCCCTCTTTACGGGTCATATGATCTTCCATCCACGTGCCAAGGTCCGAATCTGAACCCATATAGCCATCGTTATAAAAGCCAAGACGGGCAGCATCGGTGCCCTTTTCAGGCGTCCAGGTAGCAAGCTCGGCATATTCTTTGCCGGACCATGCCTGCAGATAAACAGGGGAACGAAGCAAAACCGGCTTGCCGTCAGGACAAGCGTCGAGCAGGGCCTGAACAATCGGTTTGCTGTATTCGGCACCGCAGTAGTTTGAGGTGTGCATTTCACCAAACAGACCGATAATGCCTGCCTCTAAGCCGGCCACTGCGTAATTGTATTTGTGCAGCACTTCGCCGATTTGCTTAATGTGGGTTAAGATCATGTCTAAGCTCTCAGGCTCTTTGTCTCTTTCCCCTCTGGAATCGTAAGCAAAGCGCAGCAGCGCACAGCCGCCCCGCAGCGCTAAGCCGTGCAGCTGATCGCCCAGATCAGACAGGGCCTTTTCGGTGATGGGAATGTCCTCTCCGCCGCCGTTCTTGGTGAAGTCGGTCAATGTATACAGCAGATTGACATAGCCGCTTAGATTTTGAATGGCGTCTCTCATCTTTTCACTTGTGTGCGGACTGATCAGGATGCCTTCTTTCTTCATATCCTGCCAGCTGGAAAACTGGGGATAGCCCATTTCAGGATTGCGGCGGATGGTCTTGGTTGACTCTTGATAGCTGATGTTCATTGTAATCCTCCAAATCAGAGTGCTGTCGGTTGCAGCACCGTTCAATGATTTTTATCAATATGTTTTGTCCCTTGCTAGTATAGCACTTGCTATATTAACAAGTGGCTTTGTAAAAAAACGAAAACAGCTTTTACGCAAAACAGGTTTCGAGCACTTCGCAAAGCGCTTGTTCTACGCTTTGGCGGCGCACCTCTTCCCGGCTGCCGTCAAACTGAAAGCGCTTTGCTTTGGTACCGCCGGCAAATGACAGGCCGATGTACACCGTGCCCACCGGCTTTTCGGGCGTGCCCCCGTCCGGCCCTGCAATGCCGGTGATGGAGACACCGATGTCAGCGCCGATGTTACGTCTCACGCCCTCGGCCATGGCTTTGGCGCACGGCTCTGAGACGGCACCGTGAACGGTTAATATGTCCGGATCGACGCCAAGCATTTTCTGTTTAATGCGGTTGGCATAAGAAATGATCGATCCCTCAAACACGGCGCTTGCGCCGGCCGCCGAGGTAATGGCGGCCGAAAGCAGTCCGCCGGTGCAGGACTCGGCCGCTGCGATGGTCATATTTTTTTCTTTTAACAAAGAAATAAGCTGGTAAATTCTTTTTTCTATCATGTATCTGCTCTTACAAAAAAATAATGTTATGTGTATGCAGGACAGGGGCTATGAACGATAATAGGTGTAATAGGCAATGATCTTTCGCACTTGTCCCTGCACCTCATCATATCCCTCTAAGACGACGCCTTCAAGCGACATTAAGTCAGAGGCGGTGAGATTTTCTGTTTTACAGCGAAACACAATCTGCTGGCTGGCCAGCACAATCAACTCTCCGTCACGCACCGAAAGGGAACCGGCCTTGCCGATGATGGTGTCCGTGCTGCCGTCTTTGCTGCGTTCGGTCACATATTTAATGGCGCGGCCCGAAAGCGATTCGGCCTTCTCTTTGCGATAAGAGGGACTGTCCTCTTTTTTCTTGGAACCGAAAAATTTAATCATGCCATAGGCCATCCTTTTGACACAGCGCCCAGTTAATGCTGATCACTTTGATTTTTTTGGAGCCGGACCGAACATAATATTGGTTGAGATAACCTTTTTCCAGCATGCTGCGAAGAACCTCGGCAATTTCATCTCGATCGACCTCATACGTTTTTGATACAGCCTCAACCGTGGCCCAAAAGGTAATGCGGGCCCGGCTTTTGCCGCCGTGCTTTTCCTGGACTGATTTTATGTTTTTGAGAATCAGATAGCCATACTGCCGCAGCGACTGATCCTCTCCGGTGACTTCGACCGTCCAATCGGCAGCGCCCCTAAGCGAGCCGCTGATCGCGTCTTTGACGCCATATACGCCCACTTCCTTGCGGCATTTGGTTTTCAAAAAGCTGACCACGCTTGAAAAATGACCGTCGCCTGAAAAAATAATAAACGTATCAATGTCCGAACGCATAAGCGCGGCTTGATAAATATGGTCAAGCATGATAAAATCAGTAAAATCTTTTTTGAAATGGGACGATGAGTTCTGCGTCTCAATAATCGAGCCGGTGACTTCTCTGATTCTTGAAATTTCAGTGCGCAGAGAGGGATTTGAAAAATCGGCAAAAAATGATATGTCAATAATATCGTAGGACTTGGACAATTCCTCTCTGAACGCCTTTATATCCGGCTTTTTATTGTAAAATTTATCGAATGAGATATACCAGTGTTCATAATCAACAAATATAACCGCGCGTTTTAATTCGGACTTCTGTTTTTTAAATAATCCGAACATACGTACCTCCTTTCCGTTTGTTTTGCTTGCTGTTTGCGTCCGTCTGCTTTTGATCAAAAAAGCAGAATGGCGGGGGCAAACATGCAGCCATGTTCATCATTATACTGAATTAAAACGGGTAAGTCAAATAAAAATTTGAAAAATTTACACATATTTGATATAATAAGAAAAAATCAGAGATTTTGTCTTAGCAAGTTTACCTTGCCGCCCGACAGGGGCGTCATTTCAGCAAGGCCGAAACCGGCAAACTTACAGTTTGCGGAACGGATGAAGAAATCCTAAGAAAAAATCAAAGATTTTGTCTTAGCAAGTTTACCTTGCCGCCCGACAGGGGCGGCATTTCGGTAAGGCCGAAACCGGCAAACTTGCGGTTTGTTTCCTGTTCCATGCAATATACTGAATAAGTAAAGATAGAGGGCTTTTTATGCAAATGCAGCAACCAACCAAGCCATGCATGCTTGTCGTGGATGGCAACAGTATTTTGAACCGCGCTTTTTACGGCATCAGACCGTTGACGACAAAGGACGGCTTGTTTACCCAAGCCGTGTACGGGTTCGCCAATATCCTGTTAAAGCACTGCGCAGAGCTTGCGCCGGACTATGCGGTGGTTGCTTTTGATTTAAAGGGACCGACTTTTCGGCACAAGGCATATGCCGAGTACAAGGCGGGCCGCAAAGGCATGCCTGAGGAACTGGCCGTGCAGCTGCCCTATGCCAAGGAATGCGCCAAGGGACTCGGCTTTTATGTAGCCGGGCAAGAAGGATACGAGGCAGATGATCTGTTAGGGACCTTTGCGCGCATGGCTGGCGAAAACGGCGTGCACGCCTATCTCTTAACCGGCGATCGGGACGCGCTGCAGCTTGTGAGCGAAAACACGACGGTGCTGCTCGCTTCAACCGGGCAGACAACCGCTTATACGCCCGAGGTGTTTACCGAAAAATACGGCGTGCTGCCCACCCAATTTGTGGATGTAAAAGCGCTGATGGGGGATGCCTCCGACCATATTCCCGGCGTGGCGGGCATTGGCGAGAAAACGGCGCTGAAATTGATAGCCGATTTTCATGATTTAGACAATCTTTTTGCGACTTATGAAGAGGCCGCCTTGTCGGCCGGCGTGAAAAAAAAGCTAGCTGCCGGACGGGACAGCGCGCTTTTGTCGCGTGATTTGGCCACCATCTGTACCGACGTTCCGGTGGGCTTGTCACTGGCCGACGTGGCCTATACGGGTTATCAGCGACAGCTTTTGACCGATTTGCTTAAACGCTTGGAGCTATACTCTTTGCTGGATCGGCTCGCGTTAGAGAAACAAGCCGAGAAGGCCGAGTATCGATCGGCGGGGCTTGATCAGGTGCAAAAGGGGAAGATATATGGCCTTCTTTTGAAGGAAAACAGTTTATATTTAGCGGCTGACGAACATTTGGAGCTTTCTTTTGCTTCGCTGGCCGAGGTGCGTTCGTTGTTTGAAGAAGCCGACTACCGGCTGGCCGTGAGGGACGCCAAGGCTCTTTGGCACCAGTTAGACGCGGCCGGTATTGCATTTCGCTCCTGCGCTTTTGATGTGTCGCTGGCGGGTTATGTGCTGGATGCGGCGGCCGCTGATTATTCGATCGACCGACTGGCCAAAACCTATCTTTCCATGACCTCAGAGGATGAGGCGGATTTACTTTACCGCCTGTGGGAGGTTTTGTCGGCGCGTATGGCCGAAACGGGTGTGCAGGAACTATATGAGAACATCGAGCTGCCCTGCGCGTTTGTGTTGGCCGAGATGGAGAAAAAAGGCTTTAAGGTGGATGTGGACGGGCTTCTGGCTTACTCACAAGAGCTTAGCGAGGCAGCCAACGCGCTGGCTGAGGATATCTATTTGATGGCCGGCGAAGAATTTAACATCAATTCGCCCAAGCAGCTTGGCCATATTTTGTTTGATAAATTGCAGATACCCACCAAGAAAAAGACAAAAACAGGCTATTCGACGTCGGCCGATGTGTTAGAAGAACTGCGTCCGTTTTATCCGATTGTGGCCTTTGTATTGGAATATCGCCAGCTGACGAAATTGAACTCTACGTATGCGGTTGGTCTTTCGGCGGCGGCAGACAAAGCCGGCCGGGTGCATACCCGTTTTCAGCAGACGGTGACGGCCACAGGCCGGCTTTCCTCGGTTGAGCCGAATTTACAGAATATTCCGATCAAAACTGAAATGGGTCGGGTGCTAAGACGTTATTTTATTCCGGAAAACAAGGACTATGTGCTGGTGGACGCCGATTATTCGCAGATTGAGCTTCGGCTTTTGGCGCATATATCGGGCGACGCCACGATGATACAGGCGTTTTTAGATAATACAGACATCCATGCGATGACGGCTGCCTCTGCCTTTGGCGTACCCGCCGAAAGCGTGACGCCGGAAATGCGCAAGCGGGCCAAGGCGGTTAATTTCGGCATTGTGTACGGCATCAGCGACTTTGCGCTGGCCCAGGACCTCGGCGTTACCAAGAAACAAGCAAAAGATTATATAGATTCTTATATGCGGACCTATCCGGGTGTGGCCGACTATTTAAACAATGTGGTCGAACAGGCCAAAGCAGATGGCTATGTAACCACCCTGCTCGGCCGGCGGCGGTATATCCCCGAACTTTCGGCCGGCAAAGCCATGCTGCGCTCCTTTGGCGAACGGGTGGCTATGAACAGCCCCATTCAGGGCACTGCGGCTGACATCATGAAGCTCGCGATGGTGCGGGTGGACAAGGCGCTGAAGGAATCGGGCCTGGATGCGGCGGTGATTTTACAGGTCCATGACGAGCTTGTGATTGAAGCGAACAGGGAATGTGCTGCCAGTGCGGCGCGGATTTTACAAACCGAAATGGAAAACGTGATGGCTCTTTCGGTGCCCCTTGTCGCACAAACATCGATAGGAGAAACGTGGTATGAAAACAAATAACAACAGCGGCAAGCGCCCATCTGAGGCGAGAATGCCCAAGCGTTCCCCGGCAAACCAGCAAAGACCAGAGCCATTTCAGTTTAAACCGGCAGACAGCAAGATTGTCGATGATGTCAGACGGGAAGAAGAGGCCAGACTGAACGTCAGGCAGGGGGCCTCTGACCGGGCGCCTACCGGCGAATATCAGTTTTTTGCGACCAATTCGGTCAAGCGCATGGACACCCAAACGGTTCACCGCATGATGACGACCACTTCGCTTTCGATTCCCACGGTGCCGGGCGGCAAGCGCAAGACCATGACCAAAAAGAGAATGGCGGCGCTGCTCATTCCCCTATGCATTATTGTGGCGTATATTCTTTCGGTGGTGTGCATCGATTTGCTCGGCCTTTTTGGATACTATTTCAGAATGACCCCGCTTACGATTATTTTATATGTTTTGTATTTGCTTCTTTCGGCGGTGGGCATTCTGCTGCTCATGTTCATGGATATGATGCCAAAGCCGCTTGCTTTGCTCGTGGTGTTTATGAGCTTGTTCTGTGTGCATGGCAACGTGTTTTTGATGGTGCCGCTCATTGTATCCTTCGTGGCGGTGGGCATTACCATTGAGGGGATGTATCCGCGCATTGCTGTTTGCGGCATTGCGTTGTTTATGGCGTTTTACGCCTGTGTGTTAGGGGTGAATCAATCCAAAATTTCCCGCGCAGAAGAAGTGCGCTCGGAGGACGGCCGATATATTCTCACCCTGCAGACCGAGGATGACGGCAAGTCGGAAACACATACCCTGATTTTAGAAACAACCGGCGGCTTCTATAAAAAATATGAAGTGGAAAAGGGCTATGTCAATATTTATTATTTTGGCGAGGGCAAAACCGTTGCCTATGGAGAGGCCAATGAATATGGACAGCCCAAAACCGTGAAAACCGCCAAAATTGCGGATGTTGTCAAATAAAGCGCGCTGTTTCAAGCGATATATTTTTTTCATCCGGCCGCGAAAAAAGAGATTTTTAGGTCTATTTTGCGTTGCCTTGCCCGGCCAAACAGAATAGACAAAACAACAGCAGCCAAGACATTGGTCTTGGCTGCTGTTTGTGTTTGCCATGTTTTTTTATTCGCCGGCTTGCACCCAAATGGTTTCTAAGGCGGCGAAGGCCTCTTCCTCTAAAGCGGCGAAATTGATTTTTTCTTCCTCGGCCAGCACTTTGGCTAACTCAGGCTTGGTTTTGGGATGCTTGGGGGTAAACACGGTGCAGCAGTCCTCATATGGCAAAATGGAGGTTTCAAAAGTGCCGATGTGGCGGGCTGTTTCGACAATTTCTTCTTTGTCCATGCCGATGCAGGGGCGTAAAACAGGGCGGTCGGCCACCGCGTCGGTCACCGAGAGGGCCTGCATGGTCTGTGAGGCCACCTGCCCCAAGCTCTCGCCTGTGATCAACGAATGACAGCCGCGCCGCTCGGCTGTGCGGCAGGCCAAGCGCATCATCGAGCGCCGCAAAAGAAGGGTGAAATAGTCTTCGGTGCAGTTTCGTTTCAGCTCCTCTTGAATGCGGGTGAGGGAGATGACATGCACCTTCATTGGTCCTGCATATTCACTGACGATTTTAGCTAAAGAAAGCACCTTTTCTTTGGCCCGTTCACTGGTATAAGGGAAGGATTCAAAGTGAACTGCTTCTACCTGCGCCCCCCGCCGGGCGATGCGGTAGCCGGCCACTGGGGAATCGATGCCGCCTGAAAGCAAAAGCAGGCTTTTGCCCGAACTGCCGACTGGCAGACCGCCCGCACCGTGCTCCGCGCCGGCGTGAATATATGCACCATATTCGCGAATCTCGATCATGATGGTGATATCCGGCGTTTTGACATCCACTTTTAACGAGGGCATCGCTTCGAGCAGCGCGCCGCCGGCCTCCGCGGCAATCTGGGGTGAGGTGAGCGCGAACTGTTTGTCCGCGCGCTTGGCCTCGGCCTTAAAGGTCTTGGCGCCGGCCATAAAGGGCGGAATATAAGTGCGCACGGCGTCCTTGATCGCGTCGATGTCTTTTTCGACGACGATGGCTCTGGCGATGCGTACAAAACCGAACACTTTTTTGGCCGCTTCAAAAGCGAGGTCGATGTTGGCAAAGTCATCCTTCGGCTCTACATAGAGAGTAGATTGTCCTTTTTGGATCTCGAAATCGCCGTAAGGGGCGATGCGGTGCTTTAACTGTTTTTGCAGAATGGATTCAAAGTGGCTGCGGTTGAGCCCTTTGAGGACAACCTCGCCATATTTACAAAGCAATACTTCTTTCATGTGTACTCTCCTGCCTTTACGCGTGTTCTTTGATGATATATTTTGTGGTGGTAAGACGCGAGAGCCCGGCGGGGCCTCTGGCGCCTAATTTATTGGCCGAAAAACCAAGCTCGGCTCCAAACCCGATTTCAAAGCCGGTGGCTTTGACAAAGGGGGTGTTCACGGCGATGGTGCCGGCGTCGGCCAAACGGCAAAACTGATCGATATGCTCCTGGCTGTCGGTGTAAATGCCTTCGCATAGGCCGGCGCCGTATTTTTGAATGTGGGCGAGGGCCTCAGTGAGGGTGTTTACTGTCAAAAGCAGCAGCCGGCCGCCGGCGTCGGTTCGCACGGCTTCATCGGCCTCTGCAATGCCATGCAGGGTGGAACGGATTCTGGCATCGCCGGCCAGTTCAATGCCGGCGGCCATGGCGGCCCCCTCTAAAGCGGGCAAAAAGCTGTCCGAAATCATCCAGTTGACTAACACCGTGTTAACGACGGCAGGCAGATGGCTGTTTTTAGAGGCCATCACACCGGATACGGCGGCGTTAAGGTTTGCGCCCTCATCAACATAAATATGATTGGCGCCGTATTCAGACTCAATGATGGGAATGTCGGTGTTCTTGCGCAGCAGCGCGTTTTGCGCTTGGCTGCCCAGCAATACGGCGGCGTCGATCACCTCTTTTTGTTTCAAAAGGTGCGAGAGGGCTTCTGTCGAATATTTGATCGGAGTGATCCAATCGGCGCTAAGCCCGCAGCAAGCAAACGATGTGTTTAACAGGTCTAACATGACGTCGTCTGTGGCGGGTGTTACCTCGCTTTGCAAAAGGATAACGGCGTTGCCGGTTTTGATGCAGCCGGCGATGCATTCCAGCGTTTTTTTGGGCGAAGCACCGGCAATGAGCAGCACAACGCCGAGCGGTACGCGCAGCGATTCGACAGTGAGGCCGTTTTCCCGATGCCATGTTTCATGTTCGTCAGTTGGATCGGCGGCATTCGCCATGTGGCTGATGCGGCCCGAAAGGGTGCTGGCGCCGATATAGTCTAAGCGCATTTCTTCGAGGGTTTCTTTGTCGATGCCGCGGGCACGGGCGTTTTGCAGATCTTCTTCATTCGCGCCGACTAAGCGTCCGGCCGATTTGGAAACCGCCTCGGAAAGAAAGGACAGCGCCAGGTTGCGGTGAGCCGAAACAGTGGCGGCGCAGGCGGACTTGACTTCTGACGCCTGGGTCATGAGCTGGTCGATTTTTAAGGAATTATTTTTCATTCTGTCCTCTATTGCATTAAAAAAGAATTTTATGTATAATAAACTCAGATATTCATCGTGAACGGGTATTATATGCGAGCGGATGATGAATTGATTGCCCGGTTGCTGAAAAAATCTTGGCCTGTCATAAAGGAAAAACAGCTCTTTGAATTGCATGAGTTGAATTGAGGAAATTTCAGCGTACCGGAATGACGCTTGGAAAAGCGTAAAGACGAACTTTACAAGAAACCGTTCCGGTTTCTTGTATTATACCACAAAATTTCATCTATCTTGAAATGTAACGGTGCCGGCTTACCGGCAGGTCGTGTCATTTGCACGGCCAGTTACATTTCGGAAGCAAAGCCTTCGCTTTGCTTCATTATACCACAAAATTTCATCTATCTTGAAATGTAACGGTGCCGGCT
>JAAVYP010000090.1 GCA_022791195.1 Clostridiales bacterium
TAAACATTTCACGGTTATCAATTTCGTCTGTAAGCGCATTGCTGATAAGCGCAAGAATATCAGTATAATCCACAGGACTTTTCTGCATTGCGGTAAGATACGCTCGTTTGTCTATCTTGCTCCAATCTACGCACTTTCGCAAATTCTTTTTCAAAATCAGGTCAAGCCAGATTCTCGTGCTTCTGCCGTTGCCTTCCATAAATGGATGAGCAACATTCATTTCTACATACTTCTTCACAATGTTTTCAATTGTATCTTCCGGCATCTTGTCAATTATTGCAAGATTATCTTTCAGGTACATTGACGGGGCAAACGCAAATCCGCCTTTTGCAATGTTCAAGCCGCGAATTTTACCCGCAAAATCGTAAAGCCCGCCGAAAATAAATCCGTGAATTTGCTGTAAACCTTTCGTAGTACCTACTTCGATTTCGTCTATCAAGCCGTTTTCAAAGAGTTCGTAAGCCTTTTGTTTGCTCTTTTCGTCTAATGTGCTTCCGATTCCTTTTACCCATCTGGAAAAGTTCTCTTTGTTTTTTGCAGGTATGAGCGCAGTAATAAGGGTAACGCCGTTTTCGTCCACGACGTCTGTAAGGTAGGACTTTCCGTCGTTTGCCTTTAATTTCAGTTGTTTGCAAATTGCAATCAACTGAGTATTTCGGCGTTTCATCGTAGCCCAATAAACACGTGGATTATTACTTTTCGTCAACGCCTGCGAAATGTCCATAGCGCAAAACCACCATTTGGAAGTATCGTCATCCCAAACGGCTCTCACGGGAATATCTTCAAAAAATCTGATAGACGTCTTTATCATGCTAATTCAATCCGTGTGCTTTTTCTTTATTCTACCACAAAAAATAGATTCTTGCAATCTGTTCAAACGCATTTCCAAAGAAGATGTTTTTCTGCTTTCATTGACAATAGGCTATAAAGTATGCTATAATATGTTATAATTTGATAGGTGTATTATGGAATTTTCAAAATTCTGCCTTGAAACAAGGCTAAAACTCAATTTAAGTCAGGAAATGTTGGCGCGAAAGCTCGACGTTTCTTTTGCTACAATCAACCGCTGGGAGAACGGCAAAGCCCTTCCCCAGAAACTGACCCTATACCGTTTTGAAAAGTTCTGCGAAGAAAACGGTATAGAATTTGTTGCAAAGTTGACGGTTTAAAAATCTTAAATACATAGGAGAAAATTATTATGGAAACGAAGGGTGTTATCTATATTCTAACTAACCCGTCCTTCCCCGAATATGTGAAAATCGGGTATGCCGACGACATTCAGAGAAGGTTAAAACAGCTTAACCGTAGCGAATGTGTTCCTTTCGCATTCAGAGTTTATGCCACTTATGATGTAGCTGATAGACTGTCCGATATTCAAATACATAACATAATTGATAGTTTA
>JAAVYP010000059.1 GCA_022791195.1 Clostridiales bacterium
ACTCCGCTTCGAGCACATTGTCTTTTAAATCTGCGAAGAGCACTATCAAGCGTTTCATTTTCTTTTACTCTAATTTCTGCCATTTTTTATATCCCTCCCCTCGCTCGTGCAGGAGAATGCAAATTATTCTCTTATGATATTATACAATAACTGCAATCTTTTGTCAATAGTTTTTGCTTTTTTTAGCGAATTATGGAAAGTTTCATGAGCATATTTTTATTTAACAACTATGTTCACTAATTTACCAGGCACATAAATTTCCTTGACAATTTGCTTGTCCGCTAAAATGCTTTGAACAGCGGGCTCTTTTTTAGCAGAGAGCAACACAGCATCTTTGCCAAGATCAGCCGGAATGGTAATGCGCCCTTTTAGCTTGCCATTAATCTGAATCGCAATTTCTTTTGTGGTGTCAATGGTTTTGCTTTCGTCATAAGCAGGCCATGATGCTTTCGCCAAAAGGGAAGAGCTTCCTGTTTTCTCCCACATTTCTTCGGCAAGATGGGGAGCAAACGGATTTAAAAGAAGTAAAAATGTTTTCAGTTCATCAACGGTCAACGAGCCATGATCGCTGATTTGATTAATCAGCGACATAAGCGCGGCGATAGCCGTATTGAATTTCATGTCTTCAATATCCGATGAAACCTTTTTAATCGTTTTATGGAAGGCTGCTTCCAGCGCGGGGGTGGAGCCTACTCCCGTTGCCATGTCTGAAAGGTCAGCAACCCGTTCCAAAAAGCGTTTACATCCCTTTACACTGGCAGCTGACCATGGAGCTGATGATGTATAATCGCCCATAAACAAAACGTAAATGCGCAGGGTGTCAGCGCCATATTCTTCAATTACATCCAATGGGTCTACCACGTTGCCTAAAGATTTTGACATCTTCGCGCCGTCCTCGCCTAAGATAAGGCCTTGCGCAGTCCGCTTGCTGTACGGTTCTTTGGTCGGTACGGCACCAATATCATATAAGAAACGATGCCAAAAGCGTGAATAAATTAAATGCCTGGTTACATGCTCCATACCGCCGTTATACCAATCGACAGGCAGCCAATATTTCATTTTCTCCATATCGGCGAAGGAATCGGCATTATCAGGATCCAGAAAGCGCAGAAAATACCACGAGGAGCCGGCCCATTGAGGCATCGTATCGGTTTCGCGTCTGGCGTCTTGTCCACATTTGGGGCATTTACAATGTACAAAGTTCTCTAACTTAGCCAAAGGCGATTCGCCGCCTTCACCCGGTTCAAAATTCTCTACAGGGGGCAATCGCAAGGGAAGTTCATCATAAGGCACCGGCACAATACCGCACTGCTTACAGTGAACCAGCGGGATCGGTTCGCCCCAATAGCGCTGCCGGTTAAAGGCCCAATCCTTCATTTTGTATTGTACGCCTTTTTCGCCAATGCCTTTTTCAGCGAGAAAAGCTAACATTTTGTCGATAGCTTCTTGTTTGCTGGCACAGCCATTTAAAAAGTCAGAATTGATTCGTTTGCCATCGCCGGTATAGGCTTCTTTTACAAGATCGCCCCCTTGAATGACTTCAATAATATCAATGCCAAATTTTTTAGCAAATTCATAGTCTCTCTGGTCATGGGCAGGAACCGCCATAATCGCACCGGTTCCATAGCCCATCATAACATAATCAGAAATGTAAAGGGGAATTTCTTTTCCGTTGACAGGATTTATAGCCTGCAAGCCTTCGATTTTTACACCTGTTTTGTCTTTGACGAGCTGTATACGCTCAAATTCGGTCTTTTTGGCGCACATTTCACGATAAGAGCGAATGTCCGCCATGTTGCCGATTCGGTCAGCATATTTGTCAATTAACGGATGCTCCGGAGCGATAACCATGAAAGTGACACCGAATAAGGTGTCACACCTTGTTGTATATATGCGCAGTGTTTCATCGATATTTTTGAGTGAAAAATCAACATAGGCTCCGGTCGATTTACCAATCCAGTTTTCCTGCTGGGTTTTGACATTCGGCGGATAATCAACTTCGTTTAAGCCCTCTAACAATTTGTCGGCATATTTTGTTATACGTAAGTACCAAACTTCTTTGGATTTTTGAACCACTTCCGTTTTGCAGATATCGCATTTGCCGTCCTGTGAATCTTCATTGGATAATACTACCTTACAATGCGGGCAGTAGTTGACAAGAGCGGTATTGCGATAGACAAGATCATTCTCGAATAACTTTAAAAAGATCCATTGGGTCCATTTATAATAATTTTCATCGGTCGTATCAATTGTTTTCGACCAATCAAAGCTGAACCCAACCCGTTTCATTTGGTTGGTAAAGCGCACAATATTTTCATCGGTCGCGACGCGAGGGTGTATACCCGTTTTAACCGCATAATTTTCTGTGGGCAGGCCGAATGCATCCCATCCCATCGGAAAAAGAACATTATAGCCCTGCATTCTGCGTTTTCGGCAGATCACCTCTAAGCCGGAATATGCTTTAATATGTCCGACATGCATACCCACACCAGACGGGTAGGGAAACTCGACCAAGCCATAGAACTTGGGCTTATCGCTTATGCTTTCGGCTTCGAACACATGTTCTTTTTCCCATTTATCCTGCCATTTTTGCTCAATTGCTTTAAAATCGTATTTCATCTATCTTTTCCTTTCTCTTATCAAGTCGCTTATTTTTGGGTGAGAAGATCAGAGATATCAACCGTTTCGGCATCATCCCACAATTTTTCAAGATTGTAAAACTCTCTCGTGTCTCTATAAAATACATGTACAATCACTGAACGATAGTCTAATACAACCCAAGAGGCCTCATTGTATCCTTCTATATGATGGGGCGTGATGTCTTTTAGTCCCATTTTGTATTCGACTTCACCAGCAAAGCTTTTTACCTGTGTATTTGATAAACCAGAGCAAATAATAAAATAGTCGGCGATAATGGTTTGATCAGTCACGTGAAGCAGCTTAATATCTGTCGCGTTTTTTTCATTGAGTATCTTGATAATTTCTAACGCTGTTTCTTTAGGAGTTAATTGATTTTCCATTCTAATTTTCGTTCCTTTCTGTAAAAGCCGTGTCTGCGTTTTTTAGGCTCTCTTGCTTTTGTATATAATCGTTTCTTGCTTGTATCGTTCGACTGTTAATCTTTTCCTTTTTTCTTGTTAAATAGTCAATGGTTTCCTCTAAAATCAAATATACGGCCTGATCCAAAACATTTTCAGACTCTTTATTTTGCTGATAAAAACATCGAACCTTTACACACGATTCATAGGAACGGTTCGGTTCTATATAATCTGCTATAAAGAGAATTTTTTCCAGCAAAGACATATTTTCTTTACCGGTGCAGTGATAAAAAATAGCATCGTAAATAGCATCGTCAACAAGTCCGGGAAAAAGCTCTTTAGCTACAGCGGCACCCGTAAATGCGTGCAACACCTCGAGGGTTTCAAGATCTTCGCTTGTGACAGGCAGAGCGTGTTTTTTTATTACATCGAGTTGCAGCGTGTAAGAAAAGTTTTTGGAAATATCATGCAGCAGAGCGGCTATTTCCGCCTTTTCAAGCAAATCGGGCCGATTTTGATCCCAGACTATGTTTTTCGCTGTTTCATAGACAGAAAGAATATGTTTTTTGCGGTTGGGCGTTACATATTGATCTAATGTTTGCAGTATAAAATCATAATTGTGCATAAAGATGGTGTCCTTTAATATAGTTTAATACCTTTGCATCAATATATGCGGAAACGTCTTTTCCGTGTATTAATTTTTCTCGAATCTGGCTTGATGAAATATTGATAATTTGTTCAAGGGGAAGCGGTGTGCTTTTCACGCCATACTGGCAAAAAAGCTGCTCGCTTTTTTCGGTAAGCCGTTCGCTTTCTTCGATAGAACCGTTTCTTTTCTCGTAAACAATTTCACATAATTGAAACAATTCATCTGCATGATACCATGTATCAATCGATAAAAACATATCAGAACCGCACAGCAGCTTTATTTCATCACAATAAGGGCGATAATGAAGGAGCGTTTCGACCGTGTAACTCACTGTGTCTTTTTGCAGCTCGTAATCACTGATTTCGACATCTGCCTCGGCGCGCAGCTCTTCAAACGCTAATTTCAACATGTTGAACCGATGCTCGGCTGAAATCGTATGGATCTGCTGCTTGTGAGGGGGAATTAAGGTTGGTATAATCAACAGCTTATCAATCATACCGCTTTTTATAAATGCTTTTGCAGCACCAACATGTCCGTTGTGAACCGGCGAAAACGTACCGCCGAATATTCCTAATCTGGAAGCGATTTTCATGGCAGTTCAATCTTGCTTTTTTTCTGGGATTTACGGTACAAGACCACTTTGTTTCCAATGACCTGTACACATTCAGATGCAGTTAGCCTTGCCAAATCAGCCGATAATTCTTTGGCCGAAACAGGGCAGGTGTCAAGCACCTTGCATTTGATTAGTTCTCTCGCTTCTAATGCATTGCCAATCTGATACACACTCTCGTCGGTCAAACCGCCTTTACCAATCTGGAAAATGGTTTCCAGATTCATCGCTAAACTTTTAAGATAAGCTCTTTGCTTCGTTGTCACTTCTTGTTTCCCACCATTCTTTTAGTTTTTCTGCCAGCAAACAGGCCGCTTTGGCCCGATGCGAAATACGGTTTTTCTCTTCTTCGGGAATCTGTGCCCACGTAAGGGGAGAACCGTTCGCAATGAAAAGAGGATCATAGCCAAAGCCACCTTCACCATACAGACCATCGGCAATATGGCCGTTTGCTCTGCCTTCAACGGTAAAGGATTCTCCGTCAGGCAGCACGCAGGCAATGGCACATACGTAATAAGCTGTTCGTTTTTCAAAAGGAACATTTTTGAGTTCGTCTAACAGCTTTGCGTTGTTGGCCTCATCATCGCCGTGTGTGCCGGCATATCGGGCTGAATAAATGCCCGGCTTGCCGCCTAAAGCATCTACGGCTAATCCGGAATCATCGGCAATGCTGATGTAATTTTTTTTAGCACAGGCATTGGCCTTAATCAAAGCGTTTTCGGCAAATGTTGTTCCAGTTTCTTCAATTTCTTCGGTAACACCAACATCAGCGGGGCAGAGCAGTCGAATTTCCTGCTCAGGAAAGACATCCTTCAGAATCGAATTAAATTCTTTGATTTTGTGTTTATTGTTAGAAGCAAGAATAATATCCATAGTTTTCTTCACTTTCCTGGTGATCGATTTTTATGCAAAAAGAGCATCGATAAACGAATCGGGATCAAAGGGCTGCAAATCTTCCTGCTTTTCACCCACCCCCACAAAACGAACGGGAATATCTAACATCTTTTTAATGGAAAAAATGATTCCGCCTTTGGCGGTGCCGTCTAATTTTGTTAAAATTAGTCCGGTAATTTGCGCGGCATTTTTAAATTCAACCGCTTGATTGATTGCGTTCTGACCAGTCGTGGCGTCTAACACCAAAAAGGTTTCTTTTGCGGTATCCGGCAGTTCTCGTTCGATAACACGATTGATTTTGGCGAGTTCGTCCATCAGATTTTTTTTGTTGTGCAGTCTTCCTGCTGTATCTACAATTAAAACATCGCTTTTACGGCTCTTTGCTGCATTTACTGCGTCAAAAACTACGGCGGCCGGGTCTGACCCTTCGGCCTGTTTGATTAAATCCACACCGATACGGTTGGCCCATATATCCAGCTGGTCTATGGCCGCAGCACGGAATGTATCAGCAGCGGCTAAAAGAACCTTTTTGCCATCTTGCCTGAATAAATTAGCCATTTTAGCAATAGAGGTTGTTTTGCCAACGCCATTGACACCAATCACAAGGATGACAAGCGGTGTTTTCTGCAAGGATAACGGCCTGGCATCGCCCAACATATTTCGTAGGATCTGTTTTAGCGCCGCCTTAGCTGCTTCGGGATCGCTTATGCGTTCCTCTTTCATTTTTTCACGCATTTGGGTGATGATCTCTTCGGTTGTTTCATAACCGACATCAGCACAAATCAGAATTTCTTCTAATTCTTCCAGCATGTCTTCATCAATCTTGCCAAAGGCACGGAAAATGCTGTCCACTTGTCCGATAAATTGATTTTTAGTTTTAGTTAAACCATTTTTCAGGCTTTCAAAAAATCCCATTATTCTAATTTTACTCCCAACTTTTTCTCAGCTTCATTAACATCGACCGACAGAATTTTAGAGATGCCTCTTTCCTGCATGGTAACGCCGTAAAGAGAATCGGCCGCGTCCATAGTGCCTCTGCGGTGTGTGATAATGATAAACTGTGTTTTGACCGCTAATTTTTTAGTATACTGCGCAAATTTAGCCACGTTCACTTCATCTAAAGCTGCCTCGATTTCATCGAGCAGACAAAAGGGAGTCGGATTGACTTTTAATATAGCAAAATAAAGAGCAATCGCAACGAATACCTGTTCACCGCCTGAAAGCAGCTGTAAATTTTTAATAATTTTACCGGGTGGTGCGGCCTTAATTTCGATTCCGCTTTCCAATAGATTGTCCGGATCGCTTAAAACCAAATCAGCTTGTCCGCCGCCAAATAAATCTTTGAATACGATTTTGAAATTCTCATTAATTTCCTGCATGGCTTTGGCAAACTTGTTTCTCATCTCCGATTCTAATTGATGAATTACGTTGGTCAAATCTTTTTTGGATTCGTTTAAGTCCTCTACCTGCTTAAAAAGAAAATCATATCTGGTTTTAACTTCGGTATATTCTTCAATCGCGCCTATGTTTACATGACCGAGCGCTTTCATTTTTGCCTTATATTCATTGACCTTGGCGGCTATCTCAGCATGATTGTCTGATGTAACCGGTGGATAGTTCAGCGCGGCAGCAGTCGAATAAGTCAATTCATATTCATCCCATAGCTTGGTTGCCATACTTTCTTGCTTAGCACTGATTTGGGTATGCTTGTTTTCTAAATTCGTGCACTCTCTGAATTTTAACTCCCTTTCGTGCGTTTGATCCATAAAACGCTTTCTAAGTTCGTTAATCTGTATGTCCAAACGGTTGTTTTCTTCTTTTGCTTTAGCAGAAAGTTCGTATAACTCTGTCAATTCAAGCTGTGATTGATTTTTAACTTGTTCATTGGTTTTTATTTTTTCTTGTACATCCGTTAATTTGTCTTCTAAAGTGCGGATTTGCTCCTCCCACTTGCTTTGTTCCTCTTTCGCAGCAGTTACAAGCGCCTCTGTATTAGACACCTGCACAGAGGCCGCTAATACATCTTTTTCTTTTGCTGTGATTTGGAGCAGAAGCTGGTTTTTTTGTTCAATGGATTCATTTAAATCAGCATTTTTTTGATCGCGTACACGTTTCGCTTCTTCAAACAAGCTTTTGGTATGATTCGCTTGCTGTTCCATGGTTTCGATTTGCAGCTGTAATCTTTCTTGCTCAGCAGCACGGTTTTGTTCTTCCGTTTCGTAAGAGAGAATGGTATCCCGCAGCAGCGCGTGCTGTTCTTCTTCGGCTGAAAGCTGTGCGCACAGCACCTGCTTTTGCGTATCTTCGGCACTCTTCAGCTGCATCAGCAAAGAAATGGTCTGTTCAGCTTCTTCCTGTTGGGTTTTCAGCGCTTGCAGCTCTTTTTCATTCTTCTTTATTTCCTCTGCCAGACGCTGATCGTCTTTTTCTAACTTGGTAAGCTCTGTCTGCATATTTTCAATCATAGAGGCGCGCGACAAAATACCGCTGTCTTTACGAGAAGAACCACCGGTAAAAGAACCGCCGGCATTGATGATTTGTCCGTCCAGCGTCACACAGCGAATCTTATAGCCGATTTTCTTTTCCATGGCAATGGCGTTTGGCAATGCATCAAACACCACCGTGCGTCCTAACAAATTACCAATAATTTGTTGATACTTTATATCGTAATGAAGCAAATTGTTGGCATAACCAATAAAGCCTTGGCTGTTTTCCACGGCTTGCCGATCGATATGAAGAGGGGATGCTGTCACCGTTGAAATTGGAAAGAATGTAGCCCGGCCTGCACCTTTTTGTTTTAGCCATTCTATGGCTTTTTTTGCAGTTTCTTCTGTTTCTACTACGATATTTTGAATCTGCGCGCCTAACGCCGTTTCAATGGCTAACGCATATTGCTTATCTGTCCGGATAATGCTTGAAACAGGGCCGTGAACGCCCGGGATGCGCGCATCCATAATCGCTTTAACACTATGGGCGTATCCTTCAAAATGCTCGGTCATTCTCTTTAATGTAATCAATTTTTGCGAAAGAGAAGCCATCGTTAATCCGTTTTGTGTTTTTTTGTCGGTCAGCTCTTTTAACGCTTTGGTTTGATGAAGTGTTTTTGCATTAAAAGTTTGTTCTGAAGTATCTTTAATATTTTGTATTTTATGGGTATACTCAGCAATTGTTTGTTCTGCTTTAACAGCCCCTTTTTCCAAAAGGGCAATTTGTTCTTCGATCTCATGCAGTTTTTGTTTCGTTTTCTCGATTTCATCCTTAGGTCTTGCTGTCCGGGATGAAGCCGTTGCTTTGAGCTCTACTAATTGATTATTTTCATCCGCATATTGTTCGGCCAACTGTTCGACCGTGCGTTCTTGCTGATATACAGCCTCTTTACAGAATTCTAAATTTTCTAAAAATTGTGTATAGGCTTCCTTTTGAGCCTCTAATGCTGCGTGTTCAGCTCGCTGCTGTTCATTTTGCTTTGCATACTGCTCACGCAAAAGTGCTAATCGCTGTTCTGTCTGCTGCTTGTCCGCCGCTATATTTTTTAGTTGTGCTTCAATATGCTGTGTATCATTTTCAAGCACCTTGCCTGAGGCTTCCATTTCATGGAATTGTCCGGTAATCTCTTTGATTCTGCGTTCGGTGGCATCCATTTGTCCTTTTGCTTGCTGCAAATGTAAATATAAGGCTTCGTTTTGGCTTTCAATGGAGGTAATTTCGCCGTCTAAAAGTTCCAGTTCTTTTTTTGCAAGTGTAAAGGCCGCGTCTATTTCCTCAAATTGTTTGCGTGTATCGGCTAAATCATAGAGCCACAAAGAGACGTCTGCTTGTTTTTTGTCTTCGTATAAATCAAGATAGGTGCGCGCGCGTGATGCTTCTTTTTCGAGCGGAACGACTCGCGCTTCTAACTCGGATAAAATATCGGTTACACGAACAAGATTTTCACACGTTTTTTCTAATTTTCGCTCAGATTCTCTTTTTTTGTATTTATATTTAGCAATACCGGCCGCCTCTTCAAAAATAACACGCCGTTCCTCTCCGTTTTGCGAAATAATTTCGGCGATTTTGCCTTGACCAATGACCGAATAGCCCGAACGACCAATACCAGTATTCATAAACATTTCTGTGATGTCTTTTAAACGCGCACTTTTGCCATTAATTGCGTATTCGCTTTCACCAGTTCGATAATAACGGCGGGTCAGCGTTACAAGATCGTAATCAATCGCCATGCGGTTGCTTGGATCAGTATTGTCAATGGTCAACGAAACCTCGGCATAACCCATACGGCGGCGCGTATCCGTGCCGCCGAAAATAACATCCTCCATTTTAGTGCCGCGAATGTTTTTGGTTGATATTTCGCCTAAAACCCAGCGGATGGCATCTGAAATATTCGATTTTCCGCTCCCGTTCGGTCCGACAATAATGGTTACGCCAGTGTCAAATTTGATGACCGTTTTATCAGGAAAGGATTTAAATCCTTGTAATTCAAGCGATATGATACGCATCTTGAAACCTCGTCTTTAGTCTATCAATATATTATAACCGAACAGCGTGTTTTTTTCAACAATTTTTATTTCTTTCCACGCATAATTCGCCTGTAATTTCAGCAAATTGCTTTTACGATGTCCGACCACCTTAGAGGTATGGCCCGGCGGACAAAAAATAGTCAGCCGTTCTTTTAAGCGTAGCGTAGGAGTTGCTTCAATCAAAGCTTCTATCTTGTGATAATACAAAGTGCTTTGCGCACACTCACCAAGCGCGCTATGAAAATTATGAGAGAGCACCGATTCAGGATCAAAAAGCTCGTCTTGTGAACACAAACCGATGCGAATGACCGGTATATAACAGCGATCGAATACACCTAATACAGCGGCCGAGCGTTCAATGGCTTCTTGGGTAGTAAGAGCTGTATAGGTGCCATTTTTCATTTTCTCGGCTAAAGGTGTGTCCTTAAACACGACGGTTGGATAAATACGCGCCGAATCAATACCCCATAAAGCCAATGTTTCGGCTGTTTTTAATTCTTTGTCAAGGGTGGAGAGTGGCAGGCCCAACATCATTTGTCCAGTTAGTGAAAAACCATATTCTTTGATTAAGCGGCAAGCCTCAAACGATTGTTTTGCTGTATGCCCTCGGTCAGAAGCTTTTAAAACTTCGTCATCCAGACTTTGAACGCCGAGTTCGATATGACGCACCGGGTATTGTTTCAATGTAGTTAGAATATCGTGGTTTATGTAATCAGGTCTTGTAGAAAGACGAATGGAATGAACAACGCCTTTTTGTACATAATCGGCCGCTATCTCTAAAAGCTGTGTCATCAGTGCCGGTTCTATTCCGGTGAAGCTGCCGCCAAAGAAAGCTATCTCTACTTCACTGTTTTTTTGATCAATTGTAGAAAGAGCAGCGCTGATGATACGATCAACGCTGCTGATATCAAAACATTGTACACCCGAAATAGTCTTTTGATTACAAAAAACGCAGTTGTTGGGACACCCCAAGTGTGGAATAAAAATGGGAATGTTAATATGCTTCATACATGCAAGGCTCCTTTTTACCTTAAGAGCGGTCTTCGCCAAACAGTCGCAGCGCTTCGGCAGCGGCGTTTTGTTCGGCCTCTCGCTTGGATTTGCCTGAACCTGTGCCAATGACATTGCGGTTGAGTCTTGCTTCTACTTTAAAGACACGATCATGAGCAGGACCGCTTTCTTCAATTAAGACATATTCAAATTTTTCATTTCGCTCCTGCTGAATAATTTCCTGCAGCCTGGATTTGGCATCTTCTCCCTTTTTGCTTAGCTCAATCGAGCTGACCTCTTCGATTAAAAAGGGAAGCAAAAACTGTTTTACCGCATCTAAATTGCTGTCCAGATAAACGGCAGCGATCAGCGCTTCAAAGGCATCAGCTAAAATAGAGGGCCGCTGTCTGCCCTGATTCATTTCTTCGCCATGCCCTAACTGCAAAAATTCACCCAGCTTTATTTTAGCTGCATAGCTATTCAGCGCTTTTTCACAAACAATTTGAGAGCGTATACGGGAAAGATCTCCCTCAGGTAAATCCGGAAAACGTGTAAACAACATTTCGCTGGATATGATTTGCAGAATTGAGTCTCCTAAAAACTCTAAGCGTTCATTACACTCGATAACCACACCGCGGCTTTTCATTTCATTTGTATACGACGAATGAGTCAGCGCAGTCAACAAAAGCGTTTCATTCTGAAAGGAATAGTGCAGGGCAGTTTCAATATTTTTTTTATTATTGATGTTTATATTTTCTATCATATCTTATTCCATATCGATTGATTGATGATTAAAAAACGCGAGAGAGCGTTTTGCGAGTTCTTCATTTTTATTCCGTTTCGGTCCTTTTACTTTATAGCCTAAAGGCGTTACAAGACCAAAATTGGCATTCATCGGCTGAAAATTGGTAATGTTTTCATCCGAAATATAGGCAGCCATAGCGCCGATTACTGTTTCCTTCGGAAAAATCACAGCAGGTTTACCCGCTATACGTCTGGCCGCATTGAAACCGGCTACAAGGCCGGATGCTGCCGATTCTACATAGCCCTCTACCCCGGTTATTTGACCGGCAAAGAAAAGACGGGGACGCGCTTTGACTGAGTAATCGGCATGAAGCAGAGTAGGGGAATGAATAAATGTATTTCGATGCATGACCCCATAACGTAAAAAGACCGCGTTTTCAAGACCTGGAATCATACGAAATACTCGTTTTTGTTCGCCAAAAGTCAGATGTGTCTGAAACCCCACCATATTATACATAGTTTTTTGTATGTTTTCCTGACGAAGCTGTACTACCGCATAAGCCTCTTTTCCTGTTTGGGGCAAAGGCAGACCGACCGGCTTCATCGGACCAAAACGAAGGGTATCCGGCCCACGTTTTGCCATAATTTCTACCGGCATACAGCCTTCAAATACAGTGGGAGAAGCTTGCGCCTCTTTATCAAATTCTTTTAACTCTGCTTCTTCGGCATGAATCAGCGCTTGATAAAAGCGGTTATATTCATCCTCTGAAAACGGACAGTTGATATAGCAAGCTTCGCCTTTATCGTAACGTGAAGCAACAAATGCCTTGTCCATATCAATAGTCGAAGCGTCAATTATAGGTGCGGCCGCATCATAAAAAGAAAGTCTTTTGCCAGTGATTGTGTCTTCTATATAACGTGCAAGCGGATCAGACGTTAAGGGACCAGTCGCGACAATCGTTACCACTTCGTTATCAATTTCAGCTCTTTCCTCTTGATGCACTGTAATAAGGGGATGGTGACAGATAGTATCAGTGATTTTTTGGGCAAACGCCTCCCGATCGACAGCCAAAGCGCTGCCGGCTGGAACGCGGGTTTCATCTGCTGCACGAATAATAAGCGAATCCAGCGCTCTCATCTCTTCTTTTAATAGACCGACAGCGTTCACCGTCTCATCACTGCGCAGGGAGTTTGAGCATACAAGTTCAGCAAATTTAGGCGAATGATGTGCTGGTGTATATTTGTGAGGCTTCATATCGTATAGATGGACGGTCACACCGCGTTTAGCAGCTTGATAGGCGGCTTCGCACCCGGCAAGTCCTGCACCAATAATTTGAACCAAACTCATTGTTTTCTCCAATTGTTACGTCTTGTTTTTTTACTTAAAAGCAATTTCAAAAAATTATATTTTCTGTTCGCTCTCTGTTTCAGTTTCTTCTTTATAATTGCATTCTTTATTTTTACAGACAATTAAGTTTTTATTCTTCTTCATATAAAGCATTTGTCCGCAGTCAGGGCAAGATTTTGCCAGAGGCAGATCCCATGAGGAAAAATCACAGGTGGGATAATGCTCACAGCTATAAAACACCGTGCGTTTTTTGCCGTGCTTTAATAATATCTTTCCGCCGCAAACAGGACAGGGCACACCAATTTCGTTGGCAATCTGCTTTGTGTTTTTGCAGGTCGGATAATTTGAACAGGCGATAAAATCGCCGTATCTACCAGCCCGAATAACCATGTCAGCTCCGCATTTTTCGCATTTTTCACCGGTAGGCTTCGGTTCTTTTTCTTCTTTTACCACCGGGTTTCCGTTTTGATCTAACGGCTTGGTATTCTTGCATTCGGGATAACGGGGACAGGCGGCAAATTTGCCGAACCGACCGCTTTTGATCACCATTTTAGCTCCGCATTTTTCACAAACAATATCGGTTTCTTCCACGGGGATTTCAATGTCATCTTTGCTTACGCTTTGCAAAGCGGTTTCTAATTCTTTTTCAAAGCGCTCGTAAAAATGTGTCAGCACCTTTTCGCCTTCTGCTTTGCCGTTTTCCACTTCATCCAAATCATTTTCCATTTGAGCGGTAAATTCATAATTGACAATTTCAGGGAACTGCTCAATCATAATTTGCGTTGTGATTTCACCAAGCGCTGTTGGCTTAAACGCTTTTTTTTCTCTGGTTACATAACCTCTTGAGAGAATCGTTGTTATAATCTGCGTATAGGTACTGGGTCTGCCAATGCCTTTTTCTTTTAAAAAGCGAATCAAGGTGGCGTCATTATAGCGGGCAGGCGGTTCTGTAAAATGTTGCTCAGGCAGTATCTCTTTGATTGTTAGAGATTCTTTTTCCTGTACAGCGGGCAGGGCACCTTTATCAAGATCGGTTTCTTTTTCTTCTTTATAGAGGACTTGATATCCCTGAAAGCGTACCGTATAACCGCTTGCTTTAAAGAGATAACCGTTATTTTTAGCATCAATTTGCATAGTGTCTAAAAGAGCATCAGCCATTTGCGAAGCAAGAAATCGGTTCCAAATTAACAAATAGAGCTTATATTGATCCTGCGATAAATATTTTTTGATCTTAGCAGGCTCAAAAGCAAGAGAAGTCGGACGTATCGCCTCATGTGCATCCTGCGCATCTTCTTTTGCCTTAAACACGCGTCTTTTATCAGGATAATAATCATCACCATAGACAGTGCGGATATAGTTTTCAGCGGCCCCGGCTGCTTCATCCGAAATACGCATAGAGTCGGTTCTCATATAGGTAATAAGACCCTGTGTACCGCCGTTTTCTTTACCAAGCGCTATTCCTTCATACAATTCTTGTGCAACCCGCATGATGCGCGCCGATTGAAAGCCCAGTTTATTATAGGCGTCTTGCTGTAAAGTGGAAGTGATGTATGGCGGCTGCGGCGATCGATGTTTAACCGCTTTTTTGACCGAAGTAATCGAAAAGGGATTGTTTTTAGTTTTTTCAATAACAGCTTGCGTTTCTTCTTCGTTTTTTAGCGCAATTTTGCCATTCTGATCACCGTAAAATTTAAATTTAATTTCTTCTTTATTTTGTGTGATTAAGGTGTAGAGCAGGCTCCAGTATTCTTCAGGAACAAATTTCTCTATTTCTTTCTCGCGTTCTACAATAATACGGGTGGCAACCGATTGTACTCGGCCGGCTGACAAACCGCTGCGAACCGTTTTCCAAAGAAACGGACTGAGTTTATAACCGACAATACGGTCCAAAATACGTCTTGTCTGCTGTGAATTTACTAAATTCATGTCAATGGGACGCGGATTTTTAATTCCGTCCTTGACTACTTTTTTTGTAATCTCATTAAAGGTTACTCGCTTGGCTTGCTGTGCTTCTATACCCAACAGAGTGGCAAGGTGCCATGCAATTGCTTCTCCTTCTCGGTCCGAGTCGGTTGCCAGGAATATGTCATCTGCTTTTTTTGCGTCTTTTTTCAGCGCTTTAATGACATCTCCTTTACCGCGAATATTGATATATTTAGGTGTAAAATGATTTTCTATATCAACACCCAAGGTGCTTTTTGGCAAATCTCTGACATGTCCAACTGAAGCGACCACCTCGTAATTTTTTCCTAAATATCCTTTAATCGTGTTTGCTTTTGAAGGTGATTCCACAATTACTAATTTTGCCATTCTTGTTCCTTTCGCGTTTTTTATTTCTTAGATTCAACCTATGATACAATATTGGCCGCCGGGTAATTCTTTAATCAGCTTTTTGATTTCAAGGCTCATAAGAACCGAGAGGGCTTTGCCGGCAGGAAGAGAGCAGGACTCTGCAATTTCATCTGCCGATTTTGCCTGGTTAGCAAGCGCGCGAAGCACAGTTTTTTCGGTTTCAGAAAGCAGTATATTGGCGCTCGTTTTATTTTCTTTTCTTGGTATGGATCGATTGTTATCGTCTTTCGGCATCCTGCTTTTTTGTACAACGGGGGAGACTCCTCCGATTTCGGCAGTATCTTTCAATAGCGTTATAGGTGCTTTTGTTCGCATAGTGCCTAATCTAAGTTTATCTCCATGAATGGTTTGATATTCCGCCAAAATATCATAAGCATCGGTGACTAATTTGGCGCCTTCTGCAATTAACTGATTGGGGCCTCGACTCGCTGGTGAAAAAATACTGCCCGGAACAGCAAACAAATCTCTGCCCTGAAACAATGCATCCTTCGCTGTAATGAGTGCGCCGCTTTTTTGGTCCGCCTCAACAATCAGAACGCCGTCACTTAATCCGCTGATAATTCGATTTCTTTCGGGAAATGTATAACGTGTGGCACTGGATAAGGGCGGATATTCGCTCATAACCAATCCCTGTCTGCATATTTGATGGTATAAAGCTTCATTGGTTTTAGGATAAATAACATCAACACCGCTGCCTAACACAGCAACTGTAAAACCATTTGCATGCAGCGCAGCCGAGTGAGAAGCGGCATCAATGCCAAGTGCCATGCCACTGACAACAATCACGCCAGCGCGCGCCAAACCGGAACAAATATGATGAGTTGCTTTGATTCCATAATCTGTACAGCTTCTGGTGCCCACAGCGCTAATCATGACATGTTTATTAAAATCGGGCAGTGTACCAAGACAATAGAGCAGGGCTGGCGGATTTTGAATCATACGAAGCTTGGCTGGATAACGTGTATGGCAATAAGGGAGCAGAAAAATATCATGCTCTTCACAATAGTCATAGAGTTTTTCAGCTCTGGAAAGATCTTTGTTTTGCAGCGCTTTTATCACAGCAGAGGGAAGCAATTCATCAAATTCCTTTGATGAAAAATCATATTCATAAACCTCTTTGGCTGATTCAAAACTGCTTAACAGCTTGCCTGCATTAGAAGAACCGGGAATACAGGCGAGTGCAAACCAGATCCATTTTAAAATATCGTATTCAGGTTTCATGACAACTTTTTTTCATCTCCCACATAAGGATCGAGGCGGCAATGGATGCATTCAGCGATTCTGACTGCTCGGAAATCGGAATGACAACCTCTTCATGGCAAGCAGCAATTACCTCTTTGTCAAGCCCGTGTCCTTCATTGCCAATCACAAAACAACACTTGCTGTTTAGTGCAGCCGTGTCAAGCGGATGGCTTTTTTCTGATAAAGAGGCAGCAATGAGATTATAACCACAATTTTTCAGATTGTCAATCTCTTCTAAAAGGCTATCTGAAATTTTGATGCATTGTTTAAAACACGCGCCCATAGAAGCCCGTATCACTTTGTAAGAGAATATATCGGCGCAATCGACCGACAGGATAAGCTCTCCTACTCCAAAAGCCAGCGCGCTTCTGATGATCGTTCCTACATTGCCAGGGTCGCGCACTGAAGATATAAGCATTTTGGTTTCACGCGTCGAGGGTTTAGGCTGCCACTTTTCTGCTACACAAAAAATTCCATCAGGAGCTTGCTCATGCGTAAGCTTATCAAAAACACTGTCACTTACTATAGTCATCAGACAAACAGTCGGTTCGCTTGCTAATCTATACCGTTCATATGCCTTTTCTGTAACAAAAATATCGACAAAAGTAATACCAGCAGCTTTTGCTTCGTAATACAATTTAATGCCTTCAAAACAAAAAAGGGAAGAAGTACTGCGCGATTTCCTTTGTTTTAATTTGACCGTTTCTTTAATCTTGTCATTATTTCTGGCATTGATTCGATTCATATCTTTCTCATTTCTAACGAAATTAGCTTGCTTTATAACATTGATATAATAACAAAACCCGGAATTTTCCGGGTGTAAGTTGTTAGAATTATAAAGCCGCTTTTGCTTTCTCAACCAGCGCTTTGAACGCTTCTTTATCTGATACGGCAATTTCTGCGAGCATTTTACGATTTAACTGAATACCAGCTTTTTTCAGACCATTCATAAAAGTAGAGTAGTTCATACCACACACTTTTGCCTGCGCCGAAATACGGGTGATCCACAGAGAACGAAAATCTCTCTTTTTCTGTTTTCTGCCAATATATGCATAATTACCGCTTTTCATAACGGCTTGTTTCGCCATTTTAAAATGCTTGGATTTTGCGCCCCAATAGCCTTTTGCTGCTTTTAAGACTTTATTTCTTCTCTTGCGCGTCATCATAGCGCCTTTAACTCTTGCCATTTCTGTATCCTCCCTTTGTTATCCGAAAATATTTCTGAAGCAGCGTTTTGACTGTAGGAGCCATGGATTCGCTGAGGTAACCTGTTTTTCTTAAGTTTCTTTTACGCTTTGTAGCCTTGATACCCAGTTTATGTCTGCGGTTCATATGATTGAGCTTTACTTTGCCCGATTTTGTTACCGTAAATCTTTTTGCGGTAGCTTTATGTGTTTTGATCTTTGCCATTTTATGACTCCTTTCATTTTACAGCACTGTTTTTATAGGTAGAATAAACATAGACATAGCCCGTCCCTCAAGACTGGGCGCTTTATCCGGAGAGCCAACAGATTCACACGCTTTTGCGAACCTTGCTATTAAATCGCGGCCAATGTCTTGATGCGCCATCTGTCTGCCGCGAAATTTTACGACAACTTTTACCTTGTCTCCATTTTTCAAAAAGCGAATGGCGTTATTAACCTTTGTGTTAAAATCATTCGTATCAATGAGGCAGGAGAGTCGCACTTCCTTGATCTCAATACGCTGTTGATTTTTCTTCGCTTCTTTTTCTTTTTTATCACGATCGAATTTGAATTTTCCGTAATTCATAATTCGACACACAGGCGGATCGCTTTGCGGAGCAAACAGCGCTAAATCTAAGCCCTTTTCGTCTGCCTTGTCCAAAGCGTCGGCAAGTTTCATAATGCCAAGCTGTTCTGAATCTTCGCCGATTACTCTTACCTGTTTTCCCGGGTGAAAGCCTTGCAGTGACAAAATACTTTCGTTCGTGACATGGTCCTTTGACTTGATGTTTTTAATAGCGGGCACCTCCAAAAAATTAAAAAATGCGGAGAACAACTCCGCATAAACAAACAAGACTTTTAGTAGCCTTACCACTGTTTATTAACCTCTGCTGGCGAAAGCCGCATGGTGAGAACGGACCTGTTCTTCTTTATTTTCAAGTTATTGTAGCACACCTTCTTTTGTTTGTCAACAGTTTTTTACTTGTTTATTCAGAATATGTTTTGTTGATTTTTTTCTTAGGTGTGTTATAATATAAAGAACAAACTTATTGATATGCTCCTTTCTTGGCAATATAATCTTTCTTAGCTTTCTTGCTATGGATAGGGAAAGAGCGGTACAGCGATTTGTTCTTGCTGCCAGCATCGAACGCATACAATAATTTCGCGGCCATTACGGATAAGAATAGCAACAGTCATAAAGGTTAATTAATATAGCAGGGAGGAGAAGCTTTGTCAAAGACACCACACAGCATAAAAGACAACCAGGCGCGAAAAAGTAAACGTCGATTTATTCTGCTTACGTTTATTGCTTTTTTTATACTGCTCAGCTCCCTCTCTTTTGCTGCGATTGGGTTTTCGCTGTATCATGAAAATCTATTGTCTGCTTTGGAGAGAAACCGCTATTATTACCAATTAGGTATTGACAAGCTTTCTGATACGTTGGTACGCCGGGTAGATGCAGACGACTTATATCGAAATGGTCAGTTATATCTTTCTATGGACGATGTTGTCAAGCTCTGCGAATTGACGGTTACAGGTGATCACACGAAAAGAACTTATTTTCCTACAGATGCATCAGAAAACTATGTGACATTTTACTTTAATTCCAGTCAGATTATTGTAAACGGTGAAAAAATGCTGATGGAGGGAGATACCTTTGTTAAAGGAAATGTACTTTATGTGCCGGCCTCTTTTTTTCAGAATTACGCAAGCGGTATCGAGGTAATCGAAAACGAGGAAAAGAAACGCGTAACGGTACAGCGTGTCTCTTTGGGGACTAAATATGATGTATTGGGCGAGATGGTGCAGGATTATCAGGAAATTACATTTTTAGCCGGCACAAGCCAAAGTCTGACGCCTATTAGCGAAGGGATTGTTATCAGCGCATTTCCTGAGCCTAAAGATGATCCGTCTGATTCTGTAGACCCAGCTGACGGAACCAAACCTGATACGGACACTGAATAAAAAAAGTCTAATCAAAACTGTTTTTTATGAGAAAGGATGATAACGCCTAATGAATCAAAAACAAAAAACATCAATGGCAATTAAAATCGGTTTTTTTGTTGTCTTTTTCATTATTATAGCATTTTTAATTTTATTAATTACTACGTTGCTCACGCCATCAAAAGATATAACCAATTTTGAGCCAAGCAGAGAGCCAAACGGCACATTAGCCTCGTCGGAGCCCGCCGTACAGCCAACCAGCGAACCGGACGGTACATGGAAATCATATTCATATGATTTTGCTGCCGATTTGTCTGATTATGAAAAATACATGAATCCCAAGGGAGATGAGTACCTAACACTGATCAATGCTGATAATCGTTTAAACGAAAATTATGTACCAAGCGATTTAACAGACGTAATCAACACACGCCAAGACGGCCAACGCAACACACAGCAGTTAAGAGAATATGCGGCAAAAGCATTAGAAGCGCTCTTTATTGAAGCAGAAAAAGCAGGCATGACTTATGTAAATTCTTCCAGCGGATATGGTCTTAGCGTTATGAGTGCGTACCGCAGCTATTCTTATCAGCAAACGCTTTTTGCTGATAAAGTAAAACAATACAGTTCTTATGGCGATGATGCGGAAAAAATGGCAGCTACCGAAGTACAGTATCCAGGCGCCAGTGAACACCAGAGCGGATTGTGCTGTGATATGCACAATATTCGTTCTGCTGATACAGCTTTCGCCTCACAGGAAGCAGCCACTTGGCTGAAAAATAATTGCTATAAATTTGGTTTTATTCTTCGCTATCCTGAAGACAAAACCGATATCACAGGCATTTCTTTTGAGCCATGGCATTTTCGCTATGTAGGACGCTATCACGCAACCCGCATGAACGAATTAGGTTTTTGTCTTGAAGAATATATAGAGTATTTAAAAAAATAAGAGCGTTTCTTTATATTGTTCTGCATTGACCGGAGGAAAGAAGGGAACTATGTTAATTAGCTGTCATACCAAATATGTGGTTAAACGATTCGGCGAATATGAAGGAATAAAAATATTACGGGATGCTGGTTTCGATGCCATTGATTTTAATATGAATGGTTATGCATACGATGCTCCTTTATATAAAGGACCGATAAAGGATTTTATATCGTTTTATCAAAATCTGCGCGCGTATTGTGAGAAAATAGGCATAAAAGTCGGACAGGCGCACGCTGTTGATCCGACATACAGACAAGACCCTCAAACTGATCAAGCTATTTTTGAAACGCTGGTACGCAATATTCAGGCCGCTTCTTTATTGGAATGTCCCTATATTGTTATTCATCCCAATATTCCGCCCGCTTATAAATATGATTATTTTCGGGCTGAAACCAAAGAAATTAATTTGGATTTTTATGGACGGCTGCTGCCCTATTTAAAACAATACGGCGTCATAGGCCTTGTCGAAAATATGTTTAACTGGGACGAAAAAAAAGGAGCGATTTGTCCCACTGTCTGTTCATATGGCTGGGAACTAAAAGAGTATGCCGATATGATCGACAGCAAATGGTTTGGTGTGTGCCTTGATATCGGCCATGCTAATTTAACGCCTGATCCGGCTGTCCATATGATCGAAGTTTTGGGATCACGCATTAAAGCGCTACATGTGCATGATAATAATGGTGTTAGCGATCAGCATTTATGTCCGTATTTGGGTACAACCGACTGGGACGCTGTGACAGCTGCACTTTCGGCAATCAAATATAGCGGAACTTTTAATTTAGAGTCTGACAAAACAGTATATGCCAATCGAATGTTTGAGCTAAGTCCTGTAGAGACAGTAAAACAAATGTATCGGGTAGCGGCTGAATTATCGGAAAAAATAAAATATTGAATTTTTCTCTTGCAATTTGGAACACTCTATGATATAATAGCTTCAGCATGAGAGAAGTCATGCATGCTTTTATATCATAAAGTACGGCCTGATGGTCAAGCGGCTAAGACATCGCCCTCTCACGGCGAAGACGGGGGTTCGATTCCCCCTCGGGTCACCAAAGGATGCGGTTTACGCATCCTTTTTTCATGATTATAATGAAATAGTCAAAAAGGCACGTATTTTTGCGGATTGTGTCAAGTTTACTGTCATTCCCGAAGAAAGGGCATATTTATGGAAGTTAAAAATGCAATCATCGGTCAGTCCGGCGGTCCTACCGCCGCTATCAACGCAACATTAGCCGGCGTGATTGAAGGCTGTTTGTCATCAGCCTGTATCGATAAAATTTTTGGTATGCGCCATGGTATAGAAGGCGTTATCAATAAAGATATCCTGCTTTTGAATGATTTTTTTACAGATGAATACAATCGTATGCTGTTAAAGCAAACACCAGCCAGCGCCCTTGGCTCTTGCCGTGTTAAGCTGCCGGATCCATCCACAGATGATGCAGTTTATCAAACTATTTTTGGATTTTTAAAGGAAAAAGATATCGGCTATTTCTTTTATATCGGCGGTAATGATTCGATGGATACCATTGACAAGCTAAATCGTTATGCAGCCGCTCATTCCATTTCGTTTGTCCGGTTTATTGGTGTGCCGAAAACAATCGATAATGATCTGGTTGGCACAGACCATACGCCTGGCTATGGTTCGGCCGCTAAATATATTGCAGCCAGCATGGCCGAGATTGCGCGAGACTGCGCTGTATATACCGTTCCGGCTGTTACGATTGTAGAAATTATGGGACGGGATGCCGGCTGGCTGACCGCTTCGGCTGCCTTGGCGGAATCAATCAACGGACAGGGAGCTGATTTTATCTATCTGCCTGAAATTCCGTTTACAGCAGACCGGCTTTTTGCCGACGTGGAACGCGCCTTTCAAACACATCCTAATGTGGTCATTGCCGTTTCGGAAGGCCTGCGGCTGGCTGACGGTGAATATGTCGGTGCGTCGGGGCAAAACGGTGCTGTGGATGTGTTTGGTCATAAGTATCTCGCCGGTACAGGAAAAACATTGGAAGCTATGATCAAAAATCATTTTTCCTGTAAAGTACGTACTGTGGAAATTAATATTTTACAGCGCTGCGCCGCTCATGTTCTTTCATCGACTGATATTGAGGAATCTATTCAAACAGGCCGCGCCGCTGTACAGGCCGGGGAACAAGGTGAAAGCGGCGTCATGGTTTGCATGAATCGAACCGAAGAATATACGGTTCAGTATCATACGGTGCCTGTATCGCAAATCGCCAACCAAATCAAGACAGTTCCGACTTCTTTTATCAATAAAGAGGGAAACAATGTCACCGAAACTTGTGTTTCTTATCTGAAACCGTTAATTCAAGGCGAGCAGACTATTCTATGGGAAAACGGATTGCCCAAACATTTCTATTTTTAATTTACAGATTTATTTTTGTTTTGCATGTTATAAAATAATTGAAAAAGCAAACCCTAATGACATAAAAATCAGATTGCGAAAGGGTGAAATGTGATTATGTCAAAAATGATGGATCTATCTAAAGGGATGCTTTTAGGTGCTGCGGCTGGCTTGTCGGTAGGCTTTCTTGTCGCTTCGGATAAGCGCAAGAAAAAACGCATTGTCAGAGCCGCTAAAAGAACAATGGAAGCAGTTGAAGACACGGTGAAAAATGCTGTTGATATGACAAAACATAGCTCATAAACGCTGCGCATATGATAGCAAGGAGAAAAGCAAATGCTTTTCTCCTTGTTTAAATTTTGTTTTTTTTAAAAGATTTTGGGATAATTTTTCGAAATATTGTTAAATTCATCACAATATAACTTGACTAAATTTTGACAGCGTATTATAATAAGAATAATATTTCTTTTTGGAGGCAATTCAATGAACAGAGTTTACAATTTTTCAGCCGGCCCGTCTATGCTGCCGATGTCCGTACTTGAAAAAGCCGCTTCTGAGTCGAGAGTGGCGCCGTCAAAGATGGGAGTGGCGAAGTTCTCGCCGAGCTCGCGGCCGGCCCAACCGAGAACGGTCTCGAAAATCTGACCG
>JAAVYP010000091.1 GCA_022791195.1 Clostridiales bacterium
AATCCCAAAATACAGCCAATTATAGAAAGAAGGTGAATACATGGCTTCAATCAGGAAGCGCAAAGATTCCTATCAGATTACAGTTAGTAATGGCCGTGATTCCTCAGGACGGCAACTTGTGGAAACAGCTACTTTCCGGCCTGATCCTACAAAAACCGAAAAGCAGAACCAGAAAGCACTTGAGAAATTTGTCTTTGAATTCGAGGAGCGCGTGAAAAGCGGGAAGTATCTGGACGGGGAAAAGATCACCTTCCAAGAGTTTGCTAACCGATGGCTAAAAGAATACGCTGCTCACCAGCTGGAAGCATCCACCATGCAATTATACACTTATCTTTTAAACGCTCATATTTTCCCAGCAATCGGACATTTAAAGCTATCCAAAATACAGCCGCTACAACTAAACAAACTCTATAACACCCTATCAGAAACACGCAAAGACGGAAAACCGGGCGGCTATGCAGCAAAGACAATCAAGCATGTCCATAATATTATCAGTGCTATTTACACTACAGCTTTAAAGTGGAATGTCTGCGTAGAGAACCCCTGTCAGCGCGTGGATACGCCTCATATTACGCCCGCACGGGACAAGGTGAAGTATTTTACCCTTGAGCAATCTCAAACGTTTCTGAGCTTGCTGGATAAAGAATACACCACAACCTATAAGGCACATGACCGGGTAGACGATACCGGTAAAACGTACCACGTCGCAGAATACAATGAAACACGAAAGCTACCTACGCAATTCAAGCTCTTCTTTCTTCTGGCTCTGTTTTGTGGATGCCGCCGCGGAGAATTAATTGCTCTCACATGGAACGACTTAGACTTTAACGACGGCTCTTTAAATATTACCAAAAGCACCAGTATAGTGAATGGAAAGCCACTGACCAAAGCTCCTAAAACTCGCTCTTCTATCCGGGTGCTGTCTGTTCCTGCGTCTGTTCTGGACGTGGCCAAAGCGTACCGAAAAGAACAACTTCAATACAGAATGGCACTAGGCTCAAAATGGGAAGGTGATAACTATATCTTCATTCAGTGGAATGGCCGCCAGATGCACCCTGATACACCCTATAATACCTTTAAACGGGTGATTCAAAGACACAACGCCAGTTGTAAGGACGAACACCAGAAACTCCCTGAAATCCCCCTTCATGGACTCCGGCATACATCGGCCACGCTCCTAATCAGCCAAAATGTGGACGTGCGCACGGTATCCGGCCGTCTGGGACATGCTCAGACCAGCACTACAATGGACATTTATGCCCATAGTCTAAAGAAAATGGATGAGGTAGCCTCTGAAAAACTAGAAAATCTATTAGCCCACGGACAATAAAAATGACTAACATTTGACTAACAAAGCTGGAAAAATGTTAGTCATGTTAGCAAAAGTTAGCAAAAGCGCATTTTAAAAAACCCCGTATTTATGCGGGTTTCAGCGCATTATACCTATCCACAAAAATGAGTTTTCAAATCTACGGACCAAAAGGTCGGGGGTTCGAATCCTCTAACGCACGGACTATTTTAAACCGAAAATCCTTATAAAATAAGGATTTTCGGTTCTTTTTATACTCCCAAATTTTTTTAGTCTGCTAAAAAGAGGCTCTTATCTCAGTTCCCCACTGTGATAAGAGCCTCTTGATCTGT
>JAAVYP010000060.1 GCA_022791195.1 Clostridiales bacterium
CCGGTGGGGAGCCGCTATCTTTCAGAACATTTAAAAATAGGACTTTCCAGTGCGACCATCCGCAATGAAATGGCTGAGTTAGAGGAAATGGGTTATTTGTGCCAGCCGCATACTTCAGCCGGAAGGATTCCGACCGACCTTGGTTATCGCTTTTATGTGGATTCGCTTATGCAGGCTTATGATTTTAAGGCCAGCGAGGTGCGTGCGCTGAATGATATGCTCAGTGAAAGAGTCGCCGAGCTTGATATGATTTTAGACAAAGCGGGCCGCTTTATGTCGAATATGACCAATTATACGGCGCTGGCTGTGCACCCCAAGCTGGGGGGCGCAACGGTGTATCGATATAACGCTGTATTCATCGATGAATATGATTTTTTGCTTGTTGTCATATTGGGTGCCGGCTCGGTCAAAACGAAATATATTCATACGGATTTTCCGGTTGATGACGGTGTGCTGAAACGGCTTGAGCGGGTGCTCAACAGCTGTATGGCCGGTATCGATGTGGAAAAAGTGACCTTGCCGACTGTCATGCAGATGGAAAGGGAAATGGGCGATGCCTCGGCTCTTATCGGACCGATTGTCAAGTATATTTATGAGATCATTGGCGAGCAGGGCAGCGGTGCGCTGAAATTAGAGGGCGTTGACCGCTTGCTGGAATATCCCGAATTTACCGATGTAAACAAGCTAAAGGGCGTCCTCACGCTCATGGAAAAACAAGAGGATATTCTGGATTTGATTGAAGATTCAGGCGATGGCGTGAAGGTTTTGATTGGCCGCGAAAATTCGGTGTCGGTCATGAATGATTCCACGTTGGTGTTTCGTACCATTAAATCCAAAGACCGTGTGATCGGCGCGATCGGCGTGATTGGTCCCTGCCGCATGGATTACGCGAAAGTAATCACAACGGTTGAAACACTGTGCCGACAGATAGAAAATATGGTGAACGGCAGTGAACTGCCGTCCTCAAATAAGGAGGATCGTGATGACAGAGGAAAAGAGTGAAATGAAAGACCAGGAACCTGTAACCGAAAAGCAGCCGCCCGAGCCAACGGCTGACACGCCCGAAAAGGAAGAGGAAAAAGCAGCCGGAAAAAAAGAGAAAAAGGATACGGTCAAAAAGGAAGTTGCCAAGTTAAAGGAAGAATTAGAAGCGCAAAAGGATGCGTATTTGCGTTTGTTGGCCGAGTATGACAATTATCGGCGCCGTTCCGCAAAAGAACGGGAAGATACGTATGCCGATGCGTATGCCGATGCCATCAAACAGATTTTACCTATAGCGGATAATTTAGAGCGTGCTTTGCAGTTTGCCGATTCTGACAAAGTGGTTGAGGGTGTGCGCATGACGTATAATAATTTCCAAAAGGCGCTTGAAACAATGGGCATTGAGGAGATTGAGTGCAAAACATTTGATCCTAATTTTCACAATGCAGTGATGCATGTTGAGGATGAAGCCTATGGCGAATCGGAGATTGTCGAAGTCTTTGAAAAAGGATATAAGAAAAAAGACAAGGTCATTCGATATGCTATGGTGAAGGTAGCGAATTAAATTGAATCAGATAAAGAAACATACTAATTATGAGGTAAGGAGTAAGAACAATGGGAAAGATTATTGGAATTGATTTAGGCACGACAAACTCGTGCGTAGCAGTATATGAAGGCGGCGAACCGATCGTGATTACCAATCCGGAGGGGGCCAGAACGACTCCTTCTGTTATCGGTTTCTCAAAAACAGGCGAGAGAATGGTCGGCCAAGTGGCCAAAAGACAGGGAATTACAAATCCTGACCGTACGATTATGTCTATCAAAAGAGAAATGGGCACTGATTATAAAGTGGCGATTGATGATAAAAACTATACGCCGCAGGAAATCTCGGCTATGATTTTGCAGAAGCTGAAAGCCGATGCAGAGGCTTATTTGGGCGAATCGATTTCGCAGGCGGTTATTACCGTGCCTGCTTATTTCAGCGATGCACAAAGACAGGCAACCAAAGATGCCGGCAAGATAGCAGGCCTTGAGGTATTGCGTATTATTAACGAGCCGACCGCCGCGGCGCTTGCTTATGGCCTTGACAAAGAGGAAGACCAAAAGATCATGATTTATGATTTGGGCGGCGGTACGTTTGATGTTTCACTGCTTGAAATCAGCGACGGCGTGTTTGAAGTGTTGGCTACCGCCGGCAATAACAAGCTGGGCGGCGACGATTTTGATGCCCGCATCATGGATTGGATTGCGGAAGAGTTTTTGAAAGAAAACCCCGGCATTGATCTGCGCAAGGATAAAATGGCGCATCAGAGACTCAAAGATGCGGCTGAAAAAGCAAAAATCGAGCTTTCCGGCATGGCAACTGCGAATATTAACCTGCCGTTTATCACAGCGGATGCGACAGGTCCTAAACATTTTGAAAAGGACCTCACCCGCGCGAAATTTAATGAGCTGACCGCTGATTTGGTCGAGGCTACCATGAATCCGACGAAACGGGTGCTTTCAGACGCGGGCATTTCGGCTGCACAGGTTGACAAGGTACTGCTGGTGGGCGGTTCAACCCGTATTCCGGCTGTGCAGGAAGCGGTTAAAAACTTTATTGGCAAAGATCCGTTCAAGGGCATTAACCCGGATGAATGTGTTGCGATTGGTGCGGCTGTGCAGGCCGGCGTTTTGGGCGGCGATGTCAAGGGACTTTTGCTGTTAGATGTTACACCGCTGTCGCTTGGTATTGAAACCTTAGGCGGCGTGTTCAATAAAATCATTGAGAGAAATACCACCATTCCGACCAAGAAGAGCCAGATTTATTCGACCGCCGCAGACGGCCAGACATCGGTTGAAATTCATGTGCTGCAGGGCGAGCGCTCTATGGCAGCTGACAACACCACACTCGGCCGTTTCAATTTGGACGGCATTCCGGCTGCCCCACGCGGTGTGCCGCAGATCGAGGTAACCTTTGATATTGACGCAAACGGCATTGTAAATGTGACCGCGATGGATAAGGGCACCGGCAAGCAGCAGCATATTACGATTACGTCCAGCACCAATATGAGTGACGCTGATATCGAGAAAGCGGTCAAAGATGCTGAAAAATTTGCTGAAGAGGACAAAAAACAAAAAGAAGCCGTTGACATTAAAAATAATGCAGACAATTTGATTTTCCAGAGCGAAAAAACGCTGAATGAAATTGGCGATAAAATTTCAGAAGAGGAAAAGGCAGAAGTCAAGGCAGCTATCGATAAATTGAAAGAAACGGCAAAGGGCACTGATTTAGACGCGATCAAGGCCGACACCGAGGAGCTGCAGCAGAAATTCTATAAATTATCCGAGAAGCTGTATGCCGCTCAAGGCGGACAAAATGCAGAGACAGCTGGCTTTGATCCGACTGGCGCCGGCGCTGCCGACGATGGTACGATTCATACTGATTTTGAGGATAAGACTGACGAAACATGATGAAAGTCCTTTTGGGACTTTTGGACAGCATCTGGAAAGGTGCAATAAAACGGCAAAGAAATGGGCGGCCGCCGGCCGCCCGTGCTTTGCGTTTTGTTTCGGGCAGATAAAGCAATAAAAATGCAAAAATCGATTGCTTTTTGCATGGATGTTATTGAGTGTTGGGCAGGATAGGAGTCGTAAGATGGCAGAAAAACGTGACTATTATGAAGTGCTTGGTGTTGATAAAAGCGCCGATGGGGACACCATCAAAAAGGCCTACCGGAAAATGGCCAAAAAATATCATCCGGATGTCAATCCCGGTGATAAAGAGGCGGAAGATAAATTCAAAGAAGTCAACGAGGCCTATGAGGTATTGTCTGACGAACAAAAGAAGGCGGCCTATGATCAATATGGGCACGCCGCGTTTGACCAAACCGGCGGCGGTGCAGGTTATGGCGGCTTCGGCGGTTTTTCTGACTTTGGCGATATAGGCGATATTTTCAGCAGTTTCTTTGGCGGCGGCGGAAGTACGCGGCGAAACGGTCCTGTTCGCGGCGGCGATATTCGCGCGCATCTGGGCGTTACTTTTGAGGAGGCCGCAGCGGGCACAAAGAAAACAATTACATATGCCAGGGTTGAGGAGTGTCCTGAATGTCATGCAACCGGCGCGAAAAAGGGCACTACGCCCGAAACCTGCAAAAAATGCGGCGGAACGGGCAGTATACGCACGCAGCAGCGGACCATTTTGGGTATGATGCAGTCTACCTCTACTTGTCCGGACTGCAATGGACGGGGCAAAACGGTGAAAGATCCTTGCGGTAACTGCAAAGGCAAAGGATATATCCGCATTTCTAAAAAGATCGATGTGACCGTGCCGGCGGGCATTGACGATGGTCAAACCATGTCGGTGCGCGGCCAGGGAGATGCAGGCCGCAATGGGGGCGGCCCCGGCGATTTGCTGGTGACGGTAAGCGTTCGTCCGCATCATATTTTTGAGAGGGATGGCTATGATCTTTACTGCGAAATTCCCCTGACCTTTACCGAGGCGGCCCTGGGCGCTGAACTAAAGATTCCTACATTAGAAGAGGAAGTTGATTATAAAGTGCCAGAGGGTGTGCAGTCGGGCACGGTTTTCACCATCAAAGGCAAAGGCATACAGCGGCTTAATTCCAAGAGTAAAGGTGATTTGCATTTTACCGTGGTGGTTGAAACACCGCAGCACCTAAACGCGAAGCAGAAAGAACTCATGAAGGAATTTGGCGAGTCGCTCGGCCATGCCAATAATACCAAAAAGGATTCATGGTTTAAAAAGAAGTTAAAATTTTAGTGTAAACGAAACGGCGCCTTGTAAACGATCAGATAAATTCGCCTGCAGGGGCCGTTTTTTGGCAGAAACGCGGATAAAAGAAAAGAGGTTTTCGTGAAATATACAGAGATTAAAGTCAAGTGCCATGTGGCTGATTTGGATCAGGTCAGCGGCATTATGAGTATGATTGATTCGTTTTTAAAAATAGAGGATTATTCGGATTTTGACAGCAGTGCCGTGGGCTATGACGGCCTCGCCGATGCGTCTTTGCTGAACGCAGACCGGACGCATGCCTTTGTCAGTCTCTATATCCCGGAAGAAGAGGATGTACAGGCGTCGGTTGATTTCTTGAAGCAACAGTTTGCGGCTGCTTCTCTTGAGACTGAACTTTGTGAGAGCGAAACAGAAAATCAGGATTGGGAAAATGAATGGAAAAAGTATTACGAACCGGTTTTCTGCGGTGAGCATGTGGTGATTGTTCCTTCCTGGCAGGAATATGAAGCGAAAAAAGGTGAGGTGATTGTCAAGATTGATCCCGGCTTAGCTTTTGGCACAGGAACGCACGAAAGCACCCGGCTTTGCCTTGGCTTGCTTGAAAAATATGTGCAGCAGGGCGATTCGGTTTTAGACGTAGGCACTGGCAGCGGTATTTTGGCTGTCGCTGCGAAAAAATTAGGCGCAGATCGTGTGTATGGCTTGGATATTGACCCGGTAGCGGTACGCTCTGCCAAGGAAAATGCCGCACTCAATGAAACAGACATTGCGTTTGACACTGGATCGATTGAGCAAACGCCCACGGAAGAGTATCGGATTATTGTTGCCAATATTGTGGCCGATGTGATTTTAGCGCTGTATGCCGATGTCGCTGCCCGTTTAACAAAGGATGGCGTTTTTGTTGCCAGCGGTATTATCAAAGAAAGGGAACAAGAAGTGACGGATACACTGCTTCACGGCGGGTTTGATTTAATCGAAAGCCGGCACGAGGGAGAATGGTGCGCACTGGCCTTTCGCAAAAAGAATGATTGATGGCTGAAAGTGGAAAAATGCACCTTTTAGATACTGATAACTATTCTCGTAAAAATGGTAAAGAATTTGTGTATATTCACAAAGAGAATTGACATAATGTCTAAAATATGCTATTATAAAATAGCTATATTGTATAAAGGGGTTTCTCATGCCCAGATTTTTTGTAGAGCAGACGGCCATACACGGCGATACGATTGTTTTAGATGAAGCCAACGCGAAACATCTGTCTTTTAGCTTGCGGGCCAAGGCGGGCGATCACATTTTTGTGTGTGATGCTGCCGGCCAGTTGTATGAGTGTGAGCTGACTAAATTAGACGGCAAAACGGTGGAGGCACGGATTCTTTCGGTGCAGCCTTCCGTGTCTGAGCCGCCGTACGAGGCGGTTCTGTGCCAAGCCATCCCCAAAGGGGACAAGATGGATTTGATTGTTCAAAAGGCGGTGGAGCTTGGCGTTTCGCGCGTCATTCCTGTGGAGAGTCAGCACTGCGTTACCAAGATAAAGCCCGAGGCCCGCGCGAAAAAAAGAGAGCGCTGGCAGCGCATTGCAGAAGCAGCGGCGAAGCAGTGCGGCCGGGGGAAAATTCCGCAGGTGGAAGAACCGATTCGTTTTGAAGCCCTTTTGAGTCTGGCGCCCGATGGCTGCGGCTATTTTTGTTATGAGAACGGCGGTGATTCGCTGAAAACGATGTTGCATCAAGAGCGGACAAAACGGGATAAAGCGCCGGTGTTTTATTTTTTAATCGGCCCGGAGGGCGGTTTTTCGTGTGAAGAAGCCTTGGCGGCCGATCAGGCCGGTTGGCGGACGGTATCGCTCGGCAGCCGTATTTTGCGTACCGAAACGGCGTCTTTGTTTTTACTAAGTGCATTATCTTACGAAATAGAAATTGAATCAGACATCAGGAAGTGAAAGGAGCAGACGGAATGTCTAAATTGTTTCAGGGTATTATTCATCAGATGAAGGATGCTGTTGACAGAGTGATTGGGGTGATCGATGAGGGAGGAACGGTGGTTTCCTGCTCTGAGCTTGGCATTATTGGCGAGCAAAGACACGGAATCAGAGAAACGCTTTCTTATTCGGCCGGCGTGATTGTCAACGGCGGTTTTACGTACCGTGCCGTGGGCAGCAGCGTGAAGCCTGATTATGTCGTGTTTGTTGAAGGCGAGGACAAATACGCAGAGAAAATTTCGATGTTAATATCTATTTCTCTTGTCAATTTGAAAAGCCTGTATGACGAAAAATATGATAAAGCTTCCTTTATCAAAAATATTATTTTAGATAATATCATGCCAAGTGATATCTATTTAAAGAGCAAAGAGCTGCATTTTGACGCTGATGTTGTCCGGGTGGTTTATTTGATTCGTTTTTACGGAAAAGCGGAGGGGGTTCCCTTCGACATGATTCAAAACATCTTTCCGGATAAAAATAAGGACTTTGTTGTCAGCGTGGGCGAGCAGGATATTGTTCTTGTCAAGGAGCATCGGCCGAATGTTGATGCAAAAGTCATTGAGAAAACGGCCAAGCAGATTGACGATACGATAACCAGTGAGTTTTACACCAAGGTTTCGATCGGCATTGGTTCTCCGGTTGATAATGTCAAGGATTTATCGCGGTCTTATAAAGAGGCACAGGTGGCCATTGAGGTTGGCAAGGTCTTTGATACCGAAAAAAGTATTATCAATTACGAAAATCTCGGTATAGGACGACTCATCTACCAGCTTCCCACTACGCTTTGTGAGATGTTTTTGCAGGAGGTATTCCGCAAGGGTTCTTTTGAGAGTTTAGACCGTGAGACGTTGATGACAATTCAGTGCTTCTTTGAAAACAACCTCAATGTTTCTGAAACGTCAAGAAAATTATTTGTTCACAGAAATACGCTGGTTTATCGTTTGGAAAAAATAAGAAAGCTGACGGGACTTGATTTGCGCGAATTTGAACATGCGATTACGTTCAAAGTGGCGCTGATGGTGAAAAAGTACTTGTCCAGCAAGATGTCGAGACTTTGAGGGTAAATAAAGAATGATCGAATTAAAAAATGTATCCAAGGTATATCCAAATGGTACAGTCGCTCTGGATAAAGTGAATTTGCGCATTCAGGATGGCGAATTTGTCTTTGTGGTGGGTGCTTCGGGTGCTGGTAAATCAACCCTTATGAAGCTTTTGCTGCGGGAAGAAACGCCGACCGAAGGCGATATATTTGTCGATGAATATGATTTAGGTAAAATGACCGATAAAAAAATTCCGTTTTACCGCAGACAGCTTGGTATGGTGTTTCAGGATTTCCGTTTGTTTCCGAATAAAACGGTTTTTGAGAATGTGGCGTTTGCGATGCGTGTGGTAGGCGAGCCTACTAAAAATATTCGCCGGCGTGTGCCCACCATTTTGAATACAGTGAATTTGCAGGATAAAGTGAAATCATATCCGCGTGAACTTTCGGGCGGTGAGCAGCAGCGGGTCGCGCTTGCACGCGCGCTTGTCAATAATCCGCGAATGATAATTGCGGACGAGCCGACTGGTAATATTGACCCCAAAATGTCGCTTGAAATTATGAATTTGCTTGTCAAGATTCATAATTTAGGCAAAACTGTGATTGTAGTCACCCATGAAAAAGGATTGGTAGACTATTTCAAACAGCGGGTCGTGACCATTCAGGACGGCCATTTGGTGGACGATAAAATAGGGGGGATGTTTAACAATGCGCAGATATAGTGCTTCTTATTTTATCGGACAAAGTTTAAAGGGACTTTGGAAAAACGGCGTCATGTCGTTTGCCAGTATATTGGTATTGCTTTCCAGTTTGATTGTAATGGGCAGTTTTTCCTGCCTTGTTCTCAATATTGATAAGAATATGGAAGAGCTTGGCGTTCTCAATGAGATCGTTGTCTTTATTGATGAAGAGCGCACCGAAGATGAGATTACAGCGATGTATCAGACGGTGCTAAGCTTTGACGGCGTGAGCAAGGTTGAATATATCTCTAAAGCGCAGGCTTTAGAGGAAGAAAAGATAAAGTTAGAAGAGGCGGGATATCCCTACATATCTGAATCGATCAACGAAGATAACAATCCCTATCGTGCTTCTTTTATTATCAGCTATACGTCGGATGCTTCCATTGAAGATCTGCAATATAAAATCAGCAATGTAGAGGGCATTGATAAGGTGATTTGCCGTTCTGATATTGCCCAAACGCTGACAAGTGTCAAAAACGGTGTCTCTTTTGTTCTTGTATGGTTTATGATTATCTTGTTTGTGATCAGTATGTTTGTTATTGTCAATACTATCAAGTTAGCTGTTTATGCGAGACGGCATGAAATTGAAGTTATGCGGTATGTGGGCGCGACGAAAAGCTTTATTACCATTCCCTTCATCATCGAAGGTATGGTCATTGGTGCGGCCGCCAGTGTCATTGCTTATTTTGTGCAAAAAGCTATGTATTTATATATTTATAATATGATCGGTACTGATTACAGCATGATTACCGTTATTCCTTTCAAGAGTATTTCTGTGTTGCTGCTGCTTGGTTTTGTTGGCATTGGGATTATTACCGGTGTGGTTGGCAGCTGTATTTCACTGCGTAAGTACTTAAAGGCGTAATGGAAGGATAGCGTGAAAATGAGTTGGCTTATGCTTTCGTACAACTTTTCACGCGCAAATTTCCCTTAAAAATGGCCCTAACCCATTTTGTTTCTTACTAAAAAACGTATTTCCGAAAGAAATATGGGAGAGTTTCATAACTATTGGAGATTATTATGAAGAAAATGCATAAATCGCAGGGCGCTGTACGAATCATCTCTTTGCTGATGTGTTTGGTTTTCTGTGGTTGGTTTCTGCCGGTCGGACCGTCCGATGCGGCAAGCACCCAATCAGACATCAATGCGCTGCAGGCAAAGATTGACGCCATTCAAAAAGAAAAAGAAGAAATTCAACAGAAAATTGATAGTATTTCCGATTCAAAGGACAAAGCACTTGATGAGAAAAACTCATATGAGTCACAGCTTAGTGTATTAGAGCAGGAAATTGCATCGAGAGACGAGTTGATTACGCAATATGGCACTTTGATTGATGAAACCATTGCCGGCATTGAAGGTAAGGAAGAAGAAATCGATGCGAAATTCGGCGAATTTCTCGAACGACTGCGCATTAATTACGAAGACGGCTTTGTCAATTATTTGGTGCTTGTATTAGAATCGAACAGCTTTACTGAGTATTTGATGAATACCGAGCGCACGGCTGATATTTTGGAATATGACCGTATGGTCATGAACAATATGGAAAAAGAAAAGAGCAGTCTCGGCGAGCAGAAAAAGCAGTTAGAAGAAGCAAAAGCAGCTTTGGAAGAAGAAAAAAAGAAGTTAGGCGAAAACAAAGCTGAACTGGATCAAAAACGCAAAAATTTGGATAATTATATTCGGCAGTTGGAAAATGACGAAGAAAAACAAAAAGAACTGCAGCTGGCTGCGATTGAGGCTGACAAAGAGCTGAATGATAAATTAGAGAAAGCGTTGGCGGCCTTAGCTGAAAAAAATGTGCAGCAGCATCCGGTCAATAAAGGCGATATGATCTGGCCGCTGCCAACCTCTTATAGTACGATTACGGATCAATATGGTCCGCGCACGCTGTTTGGCCAATATGATTTCCATTTGGGTGTTGACATTCCGGCACCGGCCGGAACGCCTGTGTATGCTTCGCAGGCCGGCGTGGTGGAATATGCAGAAAAACACTATAGCTATGGTAATTTTGTTGTCATTAACCATGGCGGCGGTGTCACCACGCTGTATGCACACAATTCGGCGCTCCATGTGAGTGTTGGACAGAATGTAGCACAGGGTGATACCATTGCATCGGTGGGCCGAACCGGTACAGCCACCGGAAATCACTGTCACTTTGAGGTGAGAGTCAATGGTAAGACACAGAATCCGTTGGACTATGTCAATCAGCCGTGATGAAGAAACCGATGGCGTGAAAAATCTGTTTCAATAAGCTTTTTGACATGCTTGTGTATTTTGATATTTTGATATGTCTTTAAAGTCTACTCTCGGTTATTTTCCTACAAGAATTGACGTATTTTATGATTGTTTGGGAATATAATAGGCATGCAGAATTGTGTTTGTACGAAAAATCACGTAACAATGGCTTCTCATTTGACAGCCAAATGAATCAACAATTTGGGAATAAATATGAAAAAAAGAGTATCAATCCCCGTTACTATCATTATCGCGCTGATATGCACAGTTATTACATTTCAAATAACGTATGTGTTCTGTTTGAGCCGCGGTATGATGACCGGACAAAAGGAAACCGCGTATAATCGTGAAAAATTGGCGTTCGTAGATCAGTTATATCAACAGAATTTTGTTGGACAGATGGACGAAGAGGAACTGACGGATATGCTGATCCGCGGTTATCTGGCCGGTTCGGGCGATAAATATGCCAGTTATCTGACGGCTGATGAATGTGATGCGTATATCAATAACCTGGAGGGAAACCTGGTTGGCGTTGGCGTAACTGTTGTCTATAATGCCGACTATGATCTGATCGAGGTGATCAGCGTTGTGGCCGACACGCCGGCCGAACAGGCGGGTCTTTTGCCGGGTGATTTGATTTATGCGGTGGATGGCAAGTCGGCAGCGGAGATGGGCTATTACGGCACTGTTGCGGCGGTGCGGGGCGATGTGGGCAGCGAAGTGACAATGACCGTTTTGCGCGGTGATGGCTATGAAACGACAAAAGAGTTTTCCATGACCAGAACGCAGATTACCGAAATTACGGTAAACGCGCGTATGTACGCTGACAGCGATATTGGCATTGTGCGCATTAATGAGTTTAACACAGCTACGGTTGAGCAGTTTAATGAAGCCATTGATTTCCTTATGAATGAGGGCGCTAAAAAGCTTTTGTTTGATTTGCGGTATAATCCGGGCGGGGAACTTGGCAGTATTACGGCGATTTTGGATAAAATTTTGCCGGAAGGCGATATCATTAAAGTAACGGATAAAGCGGGCAATCAGTCGACGATAGCGGTTTCCGATGCCAATGAGATTGATTTACCCATGGCGGTGCTGATTAATGGCAGCTCGGCTTCAGCAGCTGAACTTTTTGCCGCCTCGATTCGTGATTATCAAAAGGGCCTTTTAATTGGCGAAACCACGTTTGGCAAAGGCACGATGCAGACGTTAATGCCTCTGCCGGATGGGTCGGCTATCAGTATTTCGTATCGGATGTTTACATCGGCGGCCGGTGTAAATTATGAGGGCATTGGCATTGAACCGGATATAACCGTACCTCTTGACGAGACGTTGAAAGACAAAAATTTTTATAAGATTACAGATGAAGAGGATAATCAGCTTCAGGCAGCTTTACAGTATTTACGGGATCAGTAAACTGTTTTACCAATTTTGCCGGAAGCAAGGATAGACCTAAATTCGCAGAAGGGAATAGGCATAGACCAATGAGTAAAGAAATAATCGTTACCGAAGAAGGACTCAAAAATTTGCAAGAGGAGCTCCATTATCTTAAAACAGTCAAGCGTAAAGAGGTGGTTGAATCCATTCGGGTTGCGCTTGGATTCGGTGATTTATCCGAAAACAGCGAATATGATGAAGCCAAAAATGAACAGGCTAAAACCGAGTCGCGTATTCAGGAATTAGAAGAAACGCTGAAAAATGTGAAACTGATCTCCGATTCAGATTTGCACACCGAAAGCGTGAATGTCGGCAATAAGGTCAAGGTATTTAACGAGAAATACGGAGAAGAAATTGAGTATACGATTGTGGGCGCCACTGAAGCGAATGCGCTGAAAAATTATATTTCTGACCAAAGCCCGATTGGCAAAGCACTCATGGGTGCAAAAGCAGGCCAGACGGTTAAGGCGCAGACACCTAAAGGCATTATGAATATTCAAATTTTAGAGATAACAAAATAGGAAAAGGACACATGAAAGAAGAGAGAATGAACGACCAGACCGAACAGGCGCCTGTTACCGAACAAGAATTATCTGAAATTCTGAAAATTCGTCGGGAAAAATTGGCGGCTTATGTGGCAGAGGGCAACAGTCCCTATTTGCAGACAAAGTATGACAGAGACGCGTATTCGGCGGATATTAAAGCCGATTTTGAAGCCTATGAAGGAAAGACTGTGCGCATTGCCGGCAGACTCATGAGCCGCCGCATTATGGGCAAGGCTTCGTTTACAGGCGTGCAAGACGGTAAAGGTCAGATTCAGGTATATGTTCGCCGGGATGATGTGGGCGAAGCGGAATATGCCGATTTTAAAAAATGGGATATTGGCGATATTGCCGGATTTGAAGGCTATGTTTTCAAGACGAAAACAGAAGAGATTTCGATTCATGCTACAAAAATTGTGCTGCTGTCTAAAAGTCTTCGTCCGCTGCCTGAAAAATTCCACGGTTTAAAGGATCAGGACACCCGTTATCGTCAGCGCTATGTTGACCTGATTGTGAATCCGGCGGTCAAAGATACTTTCGTGAAGCGTTCGATGATCATTAAAGAGATTCGCAGATTTTTAGATGAAGAGGGCTTCTTGGAAGTAGAAACACCGATTCTGCATACCATCGCAGGCGGTGCTGCTGCCCGTCCTTTTATCACCCATCATAATACGCTTGATATGGAAATGTATTTGCGCATTGCCTTAGAGCTGCATCTCAAACGCTTAGTCGTAGGGGGCATTGATAAGGTTTATGAACTTGGCAGAACTTTCCGCAATGAGGGGATGGATCCCAGGCACAATCCCGAATTTACGATGTTAGAGCTGTATCAGGCCTATACCGATTATCATGGCATGATGGATATTACCGAGCGCTTAATTCGCACGGTGGCTATGAACGTATTGGGTGATACCAAGGTCAACTATTGCGGAACCGAGCTTGATTTCGGAAAGCCTTTTGTCCGCATTTCCATGCTGGACGCAGTGAAACAGTACGCCGGCGTTGATTTTAATGAACTGACCTTGGAGCAGGCGAAAGAAGAGGCCAAAAAGAGAGGCATAGAATTTGAAGATCACCATGCAAAGGGCGATTTACTGAACCTTTTCTTTGAGGAGTATGTAGAGGATAAACTCATACAGCCTACTTTCCTGACCGGCCATCCGGTTGAGATTTCGCCGCTTTCCAAACGTATGAAAGATACGCCGGAATATACCGAGCGTTTTGAATTGTTTATTGTTGGACGCGAGCACGCTAATGCGTTTTCTGAGCTGAATGACCCCATTGATCAGAGAGAGCGTTTTGAAAACCAGGCACGCTTAAAGGCGCTTGGCGATGAGGAGGCCAACGATGTGGACAATGATTTCTTGTGTGCGCTGGAGTATGGCCTGCCGCCGACTGGCGGACTTGGCATCGGTGTGGATCGTCTTGTTATGCTGTTGACAAACGAAGCCAGCATACGCGATGTCATGCTGTTCCCGACGATGAAGCCGTTGAATGACTAAACCCCAGTTTTGCCATGGGTTTGGAAAGATGCAACGCCATGGTTTCTTCGTTTAAAATAATTACTGAACATGATTTATGATTACAAATGCCCTTGTTTTTTATGACAAGGGCATTTGCTTACGCGGCTGTGAACAGCTGTTAGCGGGCAAGAAAAAGAATCAATATTCCCAAAATGAGGTTATTGCAAAAAAAGAAAAAATAGGGTAAAATTTATTTGTGGCAGTATATAAAATAACTTGATAAGAAAAGAATGGAGGGCGCAAGATGGTTTTATTTTATCTATTGATGAATCGCATCTTTGTCCAAGTATTCTGTCTAAGTAAAAACCATAAAATTTTATTGGCGTAAGGGAGGAATACGTCTTTTTGTTTTAGTGTATGAATGCATTATTGAATCTTAATGAGAAAGAGAGAACCAAATATGAAAAAAAGAAAATGGTTTGCTGGTCTGTTGGCCGTTGTGATAGTGCTGGCGATGTTTGCGGGCATGGTTCATGCGGAAGAAGGGCTAACAGCCTATGTAAATACAAAAGAAGATTTTGTTGCTGCGGTGAATGATGAATCTATTACCGAGATTTATGTCACAGCGGATATTGATTTGACAAATCCAAATGGAGAGAATGGTTCTAATGTTCTTTCTGTAAGCGGTAAAATAATTGACCTTGGTGGAAATGTTATTTCTGCGGATAATTTCACACTATTTTTTGAAGGAAGTGATTTTGTTCTGCAAAACGGAACATTTGATGCGAACGGAGGAAGTTATGCTCTGTTTATAGGAGATGAAGATATAACAGACAATGTGTTGATACAGAATGTAACGACGGCGGGCGGCATCAATGTATACAATGCCACTAATGTTACACTTCGATATGTTGATGTTGTTGGCACTCAGTATTACGCTGTATGGTGTGACAATAATGGAAAGGTGACCATTGAGAGCGGCAATTTTCAATCGGCTTCAACAGTCGCTAATGCTGTTTTAGGTCTAACGAGATCTGAAAGCAAACTTACTATAGATGGTGGTCATTTTGCTGTGGAAGATGGGCAGGCACTCGTATTAAAAAATGGGGACACTTACGGAAAGCCCGTTATTTCCGGCGGTGTTTTTAATACGAACCCTGTTGACTATATCTCGGAAAACAGCTCGTTTATTCGCTATATAAGTGATGAAAAAACGATTTATGCCTTGGGTTCTTCTGTTAACGAGGTATTAGCTGATACGAACAACGGAGATGCTATCACTATCCTACAGGGCAGCATAACGATGACTAATGTGGCAGAAGGTGTAAGTGTGACCAATTTGGGTACAGGAACTGTTATTGTTAATGGCTCTATCGTGGATACAAATGGGCAAATAACGACTACACATGATGTTTTAAAGATAGAAGCGAAAGCGGCAACCTGTAGCGAAGCCGGTAATATAGAGCACTGGTACTGCACCGATTGCGGCAAGTATTTTTCAGATGAAGAACTGACCGACGAGATTACTGAGACAGATACGATAATTGCAGCCACTGGTCATCAGCATGTGAATAAGAGCGAAGCGAAAGCGGCGACCTGTAGCGAAGCTGGAAACATAGAGCACTGGTACTGCACCGATTGCGGCAAGTATTTTTCAGATGAAGAACTGACCGACGAGATTACTGAGACAGATACGATAATTGCAGCCACTGGTCATCAGC
>JAAVYP010000072.1 GCA_022791195.1 Clostridiales bacterium
AATTATGCCTTTCTTAGAAGCGGGCATGCCCCTTTAAGGGGCAAGCCTTTTTACTCTAAAAATCCTTTATAATGACGCATGGTCATCTGTGCTTCTAACTCTCTGAATGTCTCAAGCGCTACGCCTACGACAATCAGCAGAGAAGAACCGCTGAACGCGATGCCTGAAACTGTATTGCCTGAAACAATATTGGCAATCAGCGGCAGCACAGCCACGATCGAAAGGAAAATAGCTCCCATCAATGTAATTTTATTCAATATCTTAGAAATATAATCCGAAGTAGGTTTACCCGGACGAATACCAGGCACAAATCCACCGTTATTTCTCAAATTATTGGCTACTTCTACCGGATTGAACGAGATAGCAATATAGAAGTATGAAAACGCAATAATTAAAGCAGTGAATAGAATCACATATACCCAAGAACTATAATTGAATACACTCAAAAAACCATGCAGGAAACCAGTGGTATTGGATGTGTTCTTACCAAACATCATCGCAATTGTTCCTGGTAAAGCCACAATTGAATTGGCAAAAATGATTGGCATAACGCCGCCCATATTTAGTTTGATCGGCAAATTGGTGCTTTGGCCGCCAAACATTTTGCGTCCAACAACCTTCTTTGCGTACTGAACTGAAATTCGTCTTTCGGAATTGGTTACAAACACAACAAAACCAACAGCTAAAACTACGAATAAAACAGCAACTGCCGCTTTAATAATGCCGCCAGCACCTTCTTTACACCAGTTCCACAGCGTAATCACCATATCCGGTCCGCGCGAGATAATGTTTGCAAACAGAATAATGGAAATACCGTTACCAATACCACGCTCATTAATCTTTTCTGCCAGCCACATAATCAAAGCTGCACCAGCCGAATAACAAGCAATAATGACAACCATCATAAACCAATCCGGCAAACCGGTGTCAAGAAGCAAATCATAACCGCCGCTGGAAACCGATGCTCTAAGATAGGTATAATACCCATAAGCAGTAACAACACCCAGCACAACAGTAACAATTCTGGTAATTTGATTGATCTTCTTGCGGCCTTCTTCCCCTTCTTTGCTCAGTCTTTCAAGGGGAGGAAGTGCAATCGTAAGAAGCTGCATAACAATAGAAGCAGTGATATAAGGCGAAATGGAAAGCGCAAACAATGTTGCTCTGGAAAATGCATTTCCTCCTATCATATTCAAATATTCAAGGATGGAACCGTCACTTACGACTGACTGCATGATTGTTGCCAATCTTTCCGCATCAACATAAGGAACCGGTATCTGCGAACCAAGGCGATAAAGAACAATGATAAAAAGGGTAAAAAGAATCCTTTTTCTAAGTTCAGGCACAGCCCATGCATTGCGCAATGTTTTGAACACCTTAAATCACCTCTGCCTTTCCGCCTGCTGCCTCGATCTTTGCTTTTGCTGTCTCAGAAAAGATAGATGCTTTTACGGTTAGCTTTTTGGTAATTTCGCCGCGGCCTAAAATTTTAAGACCATCATTTGCTTTGCTAATTACCCCACTCTCTAAGAGAGTGTTTATATCAACGACTGCACCCTCATCAAATGCATTCAGTCTTTCTACATTGACAATTGAGTACACAGTTGAAAATTTATTGTGGAAACCTCTCTTCGGAAGTCTTCTGTAAAGTGGGTTTTGTCCCCCTTCAAATCCCGGGCGGACACCGCCGCCCGAACGGGCGTTTTGACCCTTATGCCCCCGTCCGGCTGTTTTACCATTGCCGGAACCAGGACCTCTTCCCTTACGCCATGCTGCTTTCGCAGAACCCGGCGCCGGTGAAAGTTCATGGAGCTTCATGTCTATCCTCCTTATTTTACGATCCGACTGCTAAGCGGATTATTTCTCGTTCTGCACACACACTAAGTGGTGAAGAACTTTAACTTTTCCATCAAGCACAGGGCCTGCCGCATGCAGACAGCTATCGCCCACTTTTTTTAGTCCAAGGCTTTCAGCGGTTGCTTTTTGCTTTGGTGTTGCCCCAATGAGGCTTTTGGTTAGAGTTACTTGCACTTTATCCTGTTTCATTTTAAAGTCCCCCTAAACCTTATATTTCATCTGCGCTTTTTCCGCGCATAGCTGCAACTTCTTCTGCCGAACGAAGACTCTTAAGGCCTTCAAATGTTGCTTTTACTACATTAATACGATTGTTTGAACGCAAACACTTGCTTCTGATATTTTTAATGCCTACGCTCTCAAGAACGGCACGTACTGCACCACCGGCAATAATACCAGTACCTTCAGCAGCTGGCTTTAAAAGCACTTTACCTGCTCCATAGACACCGAGTACTTCATGCGGAATCGTCGTTCCTTTCAGCGAAACAGTAATCATATTTTTCTTTGCATCCTCAATACCCTTGCGGATCGCATCCGGCACCTCGGCTGCTTTGCCAAGGCCATAACCTACGTGACCTTCACCGTCACCTACGATCATAATCGCCGTAAAACGAGCAATACGTCCACCTTTAACGGTCTTGGATACACGGTTGATCGCAACCAGGGTTTCTTTGAGTTCCACAGCTGCGGGATCGAATTTGTTTTCCATGCTTATCCTCCTTCTCCTGAGAACTTCAGACCGCCCGCACGGGCGCCCTCTGCAAGTTCATGCACTCTTCCGTGATAGATGTAACCGCCACGGTCGAATACAATTTCGGTGATTCCTTTCTCGATTGCTCTTTTTGCGATTGTTTCGCCCACTTTTTTCGCGGCTTCTTTATTAGAACCGTTTCCTTCAAAGCTTGCCTCAAGGGTAGACGCACTGACAAGTGTTACGCCCGTTACATCGTCAATAACCTGCGCACTGATGTTCTTGTTTGAACGATATACGCACAGACGAGGTCTTGCTCCGGTGCCAGAAATCTTAGCACGGACTCTCTTATGTCTCTTAAGACGGGCTTTATTAGAATCCTTCTTAGATACCATCTCTTTGCTC
>JAAVYP010000092.1 GCA_022791195.1 Clostridiales bacterium
ACAGCCGCCTGCTCTTTCCAAGAATCACTAAACAGCTTTGTGATATCTCCTGGTCCTCCATAGCCATAATACAGGCATTTTGCCAGCCGCATATTAGAAGCGGCTGAAAGTTCCGTCACATAAGCATTGGAATAATCCCCCTCTTCCGGCTGAAGCATCCGGGGATTTAAACAGAATCCCACCGACTGATCCACCTCAAACAACAACGTATTATGACCGCCCCATTCAAAATATCCCGTGGCATACGTTAAAGTCGTCTTCCCACTGGCTCTATCAGACAACTTTTCCCCCAAATGACTGTTTCTCTCACTGGATGCCCATACGGACAACTGAAACACTCCTGTCATACACACCAGAAGAAGTGTCATCATCAGCGCCGCTCCTTTTCGTATCCTGTTTTTTATCATTCTCTTCTCCTTTTATTTATTCCTCGTGTACTTTTTTCTACATCTCAGCAGTCCTGCCGCTCCACCAAAGGCAATGAAACATCCAACCCATCTATTTTGAAGATTCCAGTCTCCCGTATACACAGACGTCTGCCTCATCTCCTGTGTAACTTCCTCCTGTGTAACTTCCTCCTGAGTTTCCCCACAGTTTTCCTGCTGCTTCTCCTGCACAGATTCTGATAAGCCAATAAATTCTACATCCACATCATCTTCATCTGGAATCACTTCTGCCGCAATCACTGTCACCTGGCTTTCCAAAGATTCTTTATTCTCAACCTGTTCTTTCAGAGTAATCGTATACGTTACATCCACTGAATCTCCCGGTTCCAGGCTGTCCACTTCTGCTCCTTTCCCTTGGCGCAGAGTGAGATATATATCCCTCCCCAGCCAGGACTTCCGCTGTGTTTGTTCCCTAACGAATGGCCCACTCTTTACCCACCTGGATAATTCCTCCCCTATCTCAGGAGAAATTTGGATTGCATGTGCTGTGCTGTTTCCAGTGTTAGTGACTGTAATTGTATAATTTATCTCTTCACCTGCCCGATAGGTCCCTGGGATCCGTTTCCCTGTATATTTTCCGTTGTGCATCACAACACCGGTGGTACGTTCTGCATGTACAGCTGCCTGTAGACGGGGTGTATAAATCCAAAATTTGTCACTGTCCGTATCATCGCCGTCTTTTGGCACCGCCGCCAATTTTAATTCATCTGACTGACCCTCTGTTTCTTTCTGTAATAAGTTATAAAATGCCGTTACTTGTACGATATGTTCCAACGGATCCAGACAGGCTGCATGCTCTTTTAAGACAGCGGTATATTGTACACATGCTGATTCTCCTGGCAATAACGTTTCAATCACTACCCGTTCCTCTTTTTGCTCTTCCAGTGGCTTCACACCATAGCTCCACTGTCCTCTTCCTGGTTCTAACTGTTCTTTGAGCTCTTTAGGAAACTGGTTTTCCAGCTCTATATGATAAACCGGTACATTACCGCTGTTTTTCACTACCATCTGAAATCTAACAACTTCACCTGGCTTATACCACCCTGCCGTCCTCTCCTTAGTTGTTTTTACTTCTTTTGTTTTATCTGCCCTCAAAACTATCCCTATTCTAGGCGTCATCACAAAAATATGTTCTTCCGCCTGGTCATCCTCATCTGCTGGCACTGGCTTATAGTCATTCCCGTGATCGGGATCCGGCAGATACTTTCCTCCCGTTCGTACTCGAATGTTTAAAGGATTCACCTGGGCTGCGTCTTCTTCTAATAACAACTGATAACACAGTCTTAAGTCATCTCCCGGCTCCAACTGATCAAACTTCACTTCTCGTCCTGCCGCCTGAAGTATTCGTACCGGTCGGCCTTTGGAAGAAATCAGCGTTTGACCTGCCCGTAATGTCTCCTTTTCATCTATCTTTTGGAACTCTTCGCTTCCTACTTTCATACAGGACTGTAGTTCTTCTGACAATTCTTCCTGTAAAACAACCTCCTGAATTGGCACATTTCCTGTATTCATGATCCTAATTTCATAAACCACCTCGCTACCTGCAGGATAATATTTCCGCATCTGTTCCGCCTTTTGTCTCACTGACAAAGCGGGCCTCATTTTCTCATTCTCTATACAAATCTGTATTTTTTTCTCCGGAACTTCGACCTTATAGGTTTCTTCTCGCCGCAGATAGTCATATGCCCCTGTCAC
>JAAVYP010000069.1 GCA_022791195.1 Clostridiales bacterium
ATCGGCCGCTTTCGTCGGCACTACGCTGGTTTCTGCCTTTTCGCCTTTGCTGACTCTTACTTTGTCAAGTCTGCTTGCTTTGTCCTCGTCCATGAAAGTTACATCGTACTTCCGCTCGGTCTCGGTATACTGTGCTTTGTAAGTTGCATTTTCAGTTGCAACGGCATCCGCTGCTAATTCAGGGTCCCAACCCTTAAATTCATAAGAGTTTGTATCGGTCGAAGCTTTTTCAGGTGTCTCGCCTGTATATTCAATCTTTTCGCCTTCAATGACGGTTTTCTCTTCAAGAACTGTATCGTCATCGTTAACAAACTTAATGGTATATCTTTCGCGAGTGTCAATCATCTTGAACTTCGGATATACATTACCAGAAGCATAAACGACATCAACGACGTTGCCTTCCTCGTCTACCCAGTTCTCGAATTCATAAGTTACCTTAGGATTATCTGATGTTTTGGTCGGAACAGGAATCGAAGTACCTTCTGCTTCCTCTTCTTTCGCTGCGTTCATGGCCTCAAACATCGCTTTTGCGCTGATCAGTTCGCCATTAATACGAACCATAGCAGGATCTGTAGTTGAACCCGTAACATCTGAATATGCATGGGTGTAGGTAGCAATTGGCTGATCTGTTTCACCCAACTCGGCTTTTTCTTTACCATAGAAAGTAACGGTCGGTTTCAAATTGTCAGCAACAACAGCCATCAGTTGGAATGTTGCATTTTCATTGGTATTAGAGCCTTTAGGCATGGCATAACTATTATTTTTGTATGTACCATCGTCATTCTTCTGTTGATTGTGCGGCGATTGATTATCGAAAATATAAACATTAGATAAAACATTATACGCCTGGTTATCAAAGATTCTTCTGTTCTGATACAAGAATAAGTAGCCATTTTTTGTAAAGGAGAACACCTCCATAGAACCTTTCTGTCCCTCAGCTATGGTCGGCATCCAACCTCTGTCGAGATAAACATAATCACTTTTATCCCACGTACCGCCACCATTAGCAATGAAACTAAAAGCATTAGCCACAACTGGGTTATTTTCAGCGATACCATCTATCTTGTAAACAAGCGTAAAGCCATCCGCAGCTATGCCGTTGTTTTTGAGGAAAACCTGATTGTTCAGCAGGTCTTGTTTAGCAGGCGCTTTATCTCCCTCGTTTTTATTCAGTGAAATAATTTCCGAATCTGACAAAAACAAACCTGTCTGCTGACTGCCAAGCTGTACATTCTTCGTATTTCTAAGCAAGGCAATGTCTTTATCATCAGCTGTTTTACCCGTACCTAAAACACAGAATACAACTGAATTATTTTGATTGACATTTTTTCGGGTAAAGACTAACTCGCCAACCGTGCCATCTTCTTTTACATCAGCCGCTGCAATATTCAACTCTACACTACCCGTTGTATCTTCGCCATAGGCTAATAAATCTGTGTCATATTCGATAGTCAACGCTGCTTCTTTTATTTGAACGCTTGTATCAGTTAATTTTACTTTTACCGATACGGTTTCATCTGCACCAGCAGCGCCCTCGCTGACTAAATCACATGTTGTAACAACGGTGTCCATCTCACCATAAAAAGCAAGTTCTCTGATTGTTAAGCCATTCCAAAAGCGGTCATGCGAACCATTAGGATTGCTGCTATCAATACTCGAATCAGTGATTGTCTGTCTCAGACGCGCATAATGAACCTTTACAGCCTTGGCCTCTGCTTTAAATGATTCAACAGAAATTGTCTGATCAATCTTGTTTAAAGTTTTGTCACTTTTATTTTCATTAAAAATATAAGCGGTTACCCAAGTTTCACCATCCTCAGATACTTCGATGCTTACCTCTGGTCCCCAATGTTCCCATGTTATCAGTTCTGGATAACTCGAATCTACGTATACCGAAGTAAGTTTGACTTCAACCGGGAAAGAACAACCAATATATTGATTCTTTGCTTCGGCTTCACCACCATCATAACCAATACAACGTGCATATGTACTGGCATCACCATCAAAAGCGCTTTCTTTGACACTATTTAATAATCTTGAACTAATAATGTCTTTGATCGGCAGTTTTTCCGGCTGTTCGGTGACAGTTTCATCGTCCGCACTGACTGACAACAGCATAGCCGGAACTAATGAAAGCACCATGACAACTGACAAAAAAGCTGCAATTAACTTTTTTAGTTTCATAATTTTTTCTCCCCATTCATTTTTTCTTGTAAGTATTCCTGTGTTTCAATTACTTACATATCATATTTTAGTATAAAATCGAACGAAAATCAAGTTTTTTTATTATACATTGATTTTTTCGTGATACTCAACAAAAAATTACTTGCTTTTTAAACAATTTCCACAAAATATTTCCCACATATTTGTTTATTCCCAAAATAATACACACATAAACAACAAATCGTAATTAAAAAAACGACAAAAAAGGTGTGCCGATGGCACACCTTTTTATCATGTTTATTCAATTTAACGCTTTATTTAGCAGGAGTGTGCTCAGCCTCTAAGAAGCGCATGAGCATAGAAGCCATCTCACCTCTGGTTGTGCCCTTCTGCGGGTTCATCATCATCACACCTTCGTCCTTGCTTCCCGAAATGAAGCCGGTATGCAGTGCATACTTTAACGGTTCCTGTGCATGTTCTGAAATCTTATTCCGGTCCTCAAATGCTGAGAATGTTACTCGTTGGCTGTACGATACATCGTATTTCTTAACCTTCGATGCATACCGATACAGCATGGTTGCCATATCTTCTCTGTTAATATCCTCTTCAGGGGCAAACAACGTGTTTTCTTTGTCCACTCCGTATACTACGCCGTTGTCGTATGCCCACAGAGTTGCGTTGTAGTAATATTCATCCTCCGGTACGTCGGTGAATTGTTTCTTCAGTCCCTCTACGCTCGGGTTGCCTTCCTGTCTGTACAGAATGGCTACCAGCATGCCTCTGGTGCAGGTTGATTCGGGTTCGAACAACCCATTATCTTCTCCTACCATCAGCCCTTTGTTGTATACATACTCAACCGCTGTGTCATACCAGTCGCCAAGGTCAGGGAACTTGGTAAATTCAGCTGTGTAGCTTGCATAGACTGTCATATCGCCCTTCACTTCGTTCAGATCAACATCCTTGCCTTCAGCATCTACCCATTTTGCGAATGTATAGGTGTATGCATCGCTTTTCTTTGTCGGTGCTGCGATTTCCGCCTTGGTGCCGTAGTCTACTTCGACTTCACCAATTTTGGTCGGCTTTTCGCCGTCGCTCATGAAGGTGACTGTATACTTATTCAGCGTTGCTGTATAAGATGCATAGACAGTCATATCAGCAGTTACGCTGTCAAGGTTGACATCCTTGCCGTCTGCGTCTACCCATTTTTCAAAGGTGTAGGTGTACTGAGCTGTTGCATCTTTCGTCGGTACGGCGGCGACTTCATCTTTTTTGTATTCAGCTTTGCTGCCGCCGGTGACTCTGTCTCGGCCTAATTCAGTTGTTTTGTCGTCGTCTTTAAAGATTACGTCAAATTTTCTTTCGGTAGCAGTGTATTTTGCTATATAGGTAGCATTTGCGTCAGCGGTGAGGTTTGTGAAATCAACTGCTGCTTCTTCTGTGTCATCGGCGTCTACCCATTTATCAAAATCAAAGGAATTTTGCAGGGTGGATTCTTTTTCCGGTGTAGGAACAAGGTCAGCAATGGCGGTTCCGGGAGGTACCTGAATAGAGGACTCGTTAGAACCATCATCATTTTTAAAGGTGATGGTTACATAATCGCGCGTGTCTTCTACCCATACCGGGTAAAGATCCATGGTGCCAAGCACATGGGTGACAGTTGCTTGTGTGTCGTTCGGTTTTGTGCTCCAGCCGCCGAAGCACCAGTGGCTGCCGTCCGCATCAATTTTCCAATCGTCTAATGTTTTATCGAGCGCCGGTACGGCGATTGGTGTGACATCTGTTGTGATAGGACCATAGCCAGCCGTTGCGCCCTCAAACGTTTGTGTGCCAATTTCTTTTCCTTCAAAATCGTGATAGGTTACGGTGGAAGTTGAAGAGAAAGAAACGTCCTTAATAGCTTCTAAGAAAGCTTCTTGTTTGCTGGAGTCTTTATATTCGCCGGCTTCATCAAAAACAACATCGGTTAAAGCTTCGTTGACGCTGAGAACCTTCACTGTTACATCTTTGTCAAAGGACAAATCAAAATCAGAGATATAATAGAGATACATGCGGTTCCAAGCATTATTTGAAGCAAAGGCGTCTAAATAGGTGTTTACTAAAAATGTATAGACACCGTTTGAAACCTCTTGGGTGGCGGTGTGAGCGTTGTAGGTGAGCGGCCAGAAGTCATTTTTTCCTTTGTAGTGAGTACGGCAGTATCTCTCTGAAAGAGTGACAGCAGCAGTCTCGTCCTCGGCCAAGCCTGAAATCTCAACTGTATATCCGGCAGCCCATGTGTTGGAGTATTGCATAGCGCGCACGCCATGGGGATATGGTTCTGTGTAAGCACCGCGGCCGGGGTCGTTAATGCCGTTGTAAATATATTCAACGGTAGTTTCTGTACCATCTTCTGCGGTGGTAGTTTGGATCAATTTGTGAATATCAACAGGGGCTACGCCTTCAGTTGCGCCATTAGTACCCACAATATTGAGCTTGTTGCCCGCGGTTACCTCGATTGCTTCCGCGTTCATCAGTGTTGCGAGCATGTCGGTCGAATCGGCCATGGTTTCCCAATCCGCTGCCATTTGGGTGTATTTCGGTGCGTCATCGGCCGAAATAGGCAATATCGAAAAACCGGCGAGCATGATGATGGCGAGTAAAACCGACAACATTCTGTTCGTTCTTTTCATGAGTAGGTAATCCTTTCTTTTTTATATTTAAATTATTCAGGACCAATCAGGTCCTGAATAATTTACTTTAGAATTAAATATACGCTTTGGCGGGGTTTTAAGGAAATCGTGTATGTATCGCCCGAGTAATTTTTCATCATGACGCCGGTTTCAGCATCCCATATTTCATCGACCTTCTCGTTTAATGTCGCGGTCAGTGCATCTTCACCCTCGTTGGTGAAGAAGAGAACATCTTTTCCGTATTTGCGAATATGGGTCATACGCAGATATTCATCGCCTTGAATGCGCAGGGCTGTGTAGCTTTTGCTGCGCAGCATGTTGACATAAGAAGTCGGATTGCCGGCATATTGACTGTAAGTGATCACTGTGCCGCCCTCCTGCTTGAATTTTTCTAAGAAGGCCATGGTGTCGCTGTCATACGTGCGGTCGAGAACCACAACCCGATAGCTTTGATTCGCAATTTTAATGGCGCCCTTTTCCAGCGTCGCCGTTTTTAGAAGTGAATCTTCTAAATAGTTAAACTCAATTTGATTTTCGTACATCGGTTTTACCGCTACAGAGGGCAGATAATCCTTTGTACAGAGCACAGCGATATCGGTAATGTTGATACTGTCGGTATTCATCGCCGAGCAGCGTTTGATATAGTCTGAAATTTCTTTATATTCGTCCCAGAATTCACTATGCATACCCACTTCCGGCGGACGTTCGTCTTTTCTTGCGTCTCGAAGCGAGTAGTAGAAAGCATGGGGAATAATTAAGTTACAGCCGCGTGCAAACAACCAGTCAATATACCACTTCATATCGCTTCTGGTAAAGGCATAGGGATCATCGTAGTGTCCGCATACGCCGAAGCATTCGTTACCGTTGCGGCGCTTGCCGGTGTGTCTGGCGCTGTCGGAAGCGGCTTTGCCCATGGTGCTGTGCTCACCGTTTACCATGCTGGCTTCGCCTGGATAAAGATAATGCCATACAATATCCTGACAAGGAATGTCAAATTCAGAAAGCAGGCCGATGTCCATGCTGCTGCCGGGATGGCCGGTCAAGGCAATGCCGTGTTCTTTGCACCAGCTGGCAATTTGGCCGTAATAAACGGTTTTGAGACGGTCATAGACCACTTGGTCATATAAGTCGTTGACCGTGCGTCCGCGGGTGCTGTTTTGTTCATAGAACAAATAATAAAGCTCTTCTTCTTTTACGCCGACAGCTTTCATATCCTCCATGAGATCGTCGGTCCAGGCTAACAGATTTCCTTTGTGCATACGGCCTAAGATGCTTGGCTCGTCGGTAAAGATAGCCAGAATCGTATTGCCGAAATAATCTTTCAATTCATCATAATATTTCTGGTGTGTCAGACGAATGAAAGAGGCAACGGCATTGGGGTTTAACAGGTCAGCACTGCGCGGGGCACCTGGCTGATTGTCGTCTTGTCCATAGTATACACCCCGAATGGTGCCGTAGGAGTAAGCTAAAATAACGTAATAGGTTTCGCCGCCGCGTGTAAAGCTGGTGAGGATTTTTTCTTCGCTGCCAATATCCGGCGATGTGCTGATTTTAATGCCTTTGGAAGCGTATTCGGGATTTTCCTTAACCACCTGTCCGTTGCATGAACCCGAGGGATACATAGCCTCGTCGTATAAAAATACTTTCATATTTAATTCGGTGGCCAGTTCAACTGCATAGCGCACATAGTGCATCCAGCTTTCGTCCATATAGACGATATCATCGGTCAGACCGAGACGCGGATGAATCACAAAGCCGTTGACACCTTTTTCGTTAAAGGCATGCATTTGCCGGCTGATTTCCTCTTCGGTCAGCTGGTCATTCCAGAACCAGAAAGGGATCGGGGTGAATTCATCGGAGGGATTGGCGAATTCCTCTGCCAAACGATCGCCGTCCGAAAGGAAGCGCTGCATGACAGACGCCATCATAGCGCGTGTACTTTTTCCCTGCGGCTCGAGAACGACATCATCACCGGCCGGACTGCCGGACATGTATTTGCGGCTGTCCTGTATCATCCATTTCATTGCATCCGTTGCATAATCAGTGACGTTATCACCGTCGATAAAACCTGAAAAATCTGTTTTTTCATCAATTGACATGTCGTAGAACCTCACTTTGGCAGCATATCGATAGAGCATAGCGGCCATTTCTTCGCGTGTAATATAATTATTGGGTGAAAATGTAGTTTTAGAGGAGCCTGCTACAACGCCAGCGTTGTAAGCCCAACGCACGGCGTTTGCATAATATTCGGTACTCGGCACATCGGTAAAGGGAAGAGACGGCAGAGCTGAAACATCTCTTGAACCTTCCATTCGATAGAGCACAGCCGCAAACATAGCGCGCGTAGTCGGTGTTTCAGGCTCGAATTCAAAATCGCCTGCTCCAAACATAATTTTGTTGAGCACAGTGTATTCCACAGCGGGGCGGAACCAGTCATTTTCTTTCACATCGGTAAAACGATTGATAAATACTGTGTTATATTCGGGACGAATCTCAATATCGCTGAGAATAGAAGAGAAATCTGCTTCTTGTCCGTCAGATAAATAAACCCATTTATCAAACTGATAGGATTTATCCTTGTCTCCCTCTAAGGTTGGCGCAGTAAGACCGGTGAGTGCCTCGCCGTGTTTAACTGATAGCATTTGTTTAACGGTTCGGCCATCTACCGAATAGACATAGACCGTATGCGATTTCAGTTCTTTCTTAAAGTGGGCATAAAGACTAATCTCATCGGTTACAGCCGAAAGATCAACTTTGTTGCCAGAATCATCGGTCCAATAGTCAAAGGTATAGACATATTCATCGCCCAAATCTTTTTCCGGTTTGATATCGGTGGTCAGTGCCTGGCCGGGAATGATGGGCTCCTGGCCGTATTCTTCGCTGCCGTCTTCCGAATAGAAGGTGGCAAACGGAACGCCGGTTGCTGTGAATACGGGATATACATCCATGTTGCCATAGACATAAGCAACATCCGGTTTTCGGGCATCTTTTGTGAAACTCCAACCCGAATGCTCGTATGTAACACCATTGTTGGTATAGCTTGCTAAAGAGCAATCGAGCGGTACGCCGGGCATCACAGGCGTAGCGGTGGAAGAGGACGTATAACCCGCATGTGTATTGACTGTTTGTGTGCTGTGGATGCTGCCGTCCTGCTTATGATATGTCACGACGGCCGGGCTGGAGCAGTCAGCCGTAGCATAGTCGGTTGAATCAGCGGTGGCTTCTACCTGTGCTAAGACACGCATTGACACATTCGCATCGAATTTAATGTCAAACTGTCTGACCCATAATAAAAAGATACGATTGGGTCTTTGTATTTTCGTTTGCGTTTGGTATCCATTGACCAAAAAGGTGTAGACACCATCTTGTGTCAGCGTGTACTGCTGGGTATCGGTGACATACCAACCGCCGCCTTGCTGTCCTTCGTTGTCGTGGCCCCAGCTGGTATTCGTTACCGAGGCGGAAACGGGTTTGCCGGCTTCAATGCCTTTTACCTCTACGACATAACCGAACG
>JAAVYP010000074.1 GCA_022791195.1 Clostridiales bacterium
ATCAATGCGGTGTTGCATATGATAGAGCCAAATGCATTTCCGGCAGCGATCGCCGCAGAGCCGCCAAAGGCCGCAGTCGTAGATACCAGAATCTCCGGCAGCGTCGTTCCTAGGCTTACGATCGTGGCGCCCACCACAATCTGAGGAATCGCCATCTTTCTCGCAATGGCGACCGCCGCCAATGAAGGAGATACGGGAGTTCTTCATAAACTATTAGAACGACTTCCTAATTCAGTTAAATCCCACGTCAAGACCTATGAGTATACGGGAGATATTGAGGCACTTATTTTACTCATGTCAACCTTCCAAATGTGTGTAGCGGCTCGCTTCCACGCCAATATTATTTCTTTATTATTAAATGTCGGGATTATGCCTGTAATTTATAGCTCTAAAACAACTCAGATGCTTAAAGACTTAAAACTCGATCACCTATTAATTGAGATGGACGGTCTAGAGCAAATGCATGATGAACAGACGTTAAGGAGTGCCTTTAATAATAAAGCAAATATCGAACAAACCAAATTCGATGCAAACCGTCAATTTGAGGCATTATCAAAATTTATAGGGCAGGGGAACGATTAACGATGAAGAAAAAATTATTATTTGTGATTGATTCCTTGCCGTGTGCAGGAGCTGAAAAAAGCTTAATTACGTTATTGTCTCAACTTGATTATGAGCAGTATGAAGTAGATTTACAGTTGTTCGCCTATGGATGGACATTAGATGAATTAGTTCCTAAGGAAGTGAATTTTTTACCGCCCCTTTCGTATACGAATTATTCTAACCAAAGCCTGAAGCAGATGATTCTAAACTGTAGAAATCTTACCCAATTTAAAATGATTGTTGCCCGATTAAGATACTCGTTATTCATTCGTAAAGGACACTTAACCAATGCCCAAATGGCTCGTTTATATTGGCAAAGCATCGGTTCAGTTATCGAGAAAAATGAGAAGGTGTATGATGTCGCAATTAGTTACGCTCAAGGAATTCCAACTTTTTATGTGGCAGATAAGACGCGAGCGGCGAAAAAATATGCTTGGGTCAATGTTTCTTATACGCTAGGGGAAGAAGACCGGTTATTCCAAGAAAAATACTATCAAGCGTATGAGCGAATTGTAGCTGTCTCGGAATCAGCAGAAGAAATTTTCTTAGAAAGCTTTCCAATGTTTAAAGATCGAATGACAATTATTTATGACATCAATGATTATCAGATGATTAAGCGGATGTCTGAATTAGAACCAGAATTTAAGTTAGATGTGCCACACTTAAAGTTGTTAACGATCGGGCGTTTGAATCATCAAAAAGGATATGATATTGCTTTAGAAGCTGCTCGCCTACTTAAGGAAAGAGGGATTTTGTTTACTTGGTATGTCCTCGGAAAAGGGGGACTGTATGATGAAATCAAGCAAACGATTCAAAAGTACGGGCTAGAAAAAGAATTTATTTTGCTTGGAATTACTGCTAATCCTTATCCAATGATTAAACAATGTGATATTTATGTTCAAACTTCAAAATTTGAAGGATACGGGTTAGCCATTGCCGAAGCTAGGATGTTAAACAAGCCAGTCGTGACGACAAAGTTTGATGCCGTATTTAATCAAATGGTGCATGAGAAGAACGGATTGGTAACGACGATGGATGGAGTAGGCGTTGCAGATGGCATTGAACGTTTATTGAAAGAACCTGACCTTTACCACGCGATTGTTGATTACCTGAACCAGGAGAAAAAAGGTAACGTTGAAGAAATTGCGTATTTTTATCAATTAATTGAGAAGGGAACGGGTCGATCATGAGAACAAGTCACTCCATTAAAAATATAACAATTGGGATTACGACCCAAATTATTATTACCCTGTTGGGATTTGTTTCAAGGCGAATCTTTATTGATAGCCTTGGAACAGAATATCTCGGAGTGAATGGGGTTTTAACGAATGTGTTAACAGCGATGGTTTTATTAGAGGGCGGTATTGGGATTAGTATTGTCTACAATTTATATAAACCGTTGGCTGAAAATAATCAGAAATTAGTGACGGCGCTAATCCGTCTGTATAAAAAAGCTTATTTGTTTTTGGCCGCTATCATCTTTCTTATTTGTTTAGCATTGTTTCCATTCTTAGATGTTTTGATTAAGTCTGAAACGGAGATTCCGTATTTAGGGCTCGTGTATTGGATTTTTGTTGCTAAATGTTTGGCTTCTTATTTAATTGCAGATAAAACAGCTTTGATTAATGCTGATCAAAAGGGATATATTTTAGCGAAGTATAATTTATACTTTCAAGTATTAAGCATGGTTGTTAAAATTATTATTTTGCTTGCGACGAAGAACTATGTCTTATTCTTAGCGATTGAGTTGGCTTTATATATTATTCAAAATAGTTATAGTGTTTATCTTGTGAAAAAGATGTATCCTTATCTTTTGATGAAGGAAAAATGCGAAATTGAGCCTGAGGTAAAAGCGAATATTATCACGAATGTGAAGGCGATGTTTATTCAAAACATTGGATATTATGCGATTAATGGGACGGATAATTTAGTTATCACGGCGTTTATTAATGTCATTACGGTTGGGTTTTATTCAAATTATGCCATGATTATTTCGCAGTTGAGTAATATTTTAAATCCGATTATTAATGGGATTGGAAATAGTGTTGGAAATTTAATTGCAACGGAGTCAAAGGAAAAGACGTATGCGATTTATAATATGACGCAACTGATTACCTTTTGGGTTTATTCGGTGTGTACGATTGCTCTTTTTAATGTGTTAGAGCCGTTTATTGATTTATGGCTTGGAGAAGGGTTCTTACTTGATAAGGTGACGTTTATGATTATTTTATTGAACTTTTATTTAATGGGGGTTCACCAGACGTTAAAGACTTTTAAAAGTAAGGCCGGGTTGTTTGCTCAGGATAAGTATGCGTATTTAATTGAAGGTCTTTTAAATTTATTTTTATCGATTGTGTTCGTGCAAAAATTAGGGCTTGCAGGTGTTTTCTTAGGAACAACGGTGAGTTATTTACTTGTTTCTTTTTGGAATCAACCGCGTATTTTATTCCACCATTATTTTCATCAACCGGTGTTTCGTTATTATTTAGATTATTTGATGAAGGTTGGATTAATGATTGGAGCGGGATATCTTTCATCTGTTATTTGCCAATGGATCACGCTTCCATCTTTATTCCTATCGATTATCTTCAAGGGGATGGTTACGGTCATCGTCCCAAGTTTGATTTATGCGATCGTCTTTTATCAAACAGATGCGTTTCAGTATATTTGGAATAATCTTGTGAAACGAATGATTTTGAGTAAGATACCTGTCTTCAAAAAATATAGTTCATGATAGATGATGAAGAGAGTAGGAGGAGAAGATGAAAAAGCAGTATTTACGATTAGAGCAACGTTTGATGGAATGGATGAATCGTTGTTCTAAATCTCGTTTGATTTTATTTCTATTAGGGGGACTGTTAATTTTAAATTTAGGGGTGTTACTCATTCCAGATATCCCTCACGCCCACGACTTATCGTTTCAACTGTCAAGAATTTCGAGTCTGGCGGAGTCTTTTAAATTAGGAGAAATTCCTCGAGTTTATCTCGGCTATTTAAATAATTACGGGTATGCCAATGGACTTTTCTACGGGGATTTACTCCTGTACATTCCAGCGCTACTCGTTTGTTTGGGAATGAATGTTGTTTTAGCTTATAAACTTTTTCTTGTTTTGGTGACTGTCGCAACGATGGCGACCGTTTATTTTTGTGTTCAAACATTAGTTAACTCGCGTTATGCGAGTTTAGTTGCGGTCACGCTCTGCACGTTATCTAGCTATCGGGTGATTGATATTTTCATTCGTGGAGCATTAGCGGAAGTTTGCGCGTTTATTTTTATCCCTCTCATTGTGGTTGGACTATATGAAGTCATTTATAGAAATCCGAAGCGTTGGTATTGGCTAAGTATCGGGTTTGCGGGATGTTTCTTAACGCATAACATTAGCTTCGCCTTAATGGTTGGATTTACGTTTCTCTTTGTCTGCTTCGGCGTAAAGCAATTTTTTAAAGAGAAATCACGGTTTGGATATTTAATATTGGCAACCGTTGTAACGATTGGAATGGTTAGTTATTTCCTATTTCCGATGCTTGAACAAATGATGTCAGATCAATTTGTTTTAACAACTGAAACGGTAACAGCAGACGTGGCGGGATCGACACGTTCGCTTATTGAAGTGTTTTTAGCCCTTCCATATGGAAAACATGACGGAATAGCGGGGATTGGAATCGTCTTTGTCATGGTGTTATTATTAAGATTCAACAAACGAAATGGTTGTTTTCAAATCAATCAGTTAACGGATCAACTGTTTTTATTCGCTTTATTAAGTATTTGGGCAGTGACGCCATTCTTCCCATGGAAATTAGTCCTTCGCGTGTTATCGCCATTGGCGATGATCCAATTTAGTTGGCGACTCTTTTTAACGATTACCGTCTTTTTAAGTATATTAGGGGGAATCTATGCCATGAGGACGATGACCTCAATGAAAAAAAGAGTGAGATTTTATGGTCTAATCGTCGGGTTATTAATGGTTCCTTATCTATTAAACGTAGGTGGTCAGTATGCCTCTTATTTGTATCATACACGTGTGACGGGTCTAATCCAACCTGTGGACCTTTCAACCTATAGCATCGGGTTAGGCGAATATTTACCGCTGGGTGCAAATCCAACCGAAATTTCTGAAAGAGGTGAGGTCATTATGTCAAACGACGACCAGCTCCAAGTGACATTTTCAAGAAAAGGGTTAACCTTATCGGTGAAATATCACGGGGCCTCTTCATCAGCTTATTTGGATTTACCACTGGTTTATTATAAAGGATATCAAATTGATGATCCGTCACTTACTCTCGTGAAGAGTGAGGAAGGATTGGTTCGTGTTCAATTGAATGGTCAAACAGAAGGAACCTTTACGATTGCCTATGCAGGAACACGCCTTGCCCAAGTAACAGTATGGGTGAGTTGCCTGACAACCATGGGAGTTTTGGTTTATATTTATCGAAATACAAAAAATTCGAAGCAAAGGTAGGTGCATGAATTGGAATTAACGAAAAAACAAATAGCGATGACGAAAGGCATCGCTATTCTCTTTATGTTATTGTTACATTTGTTTTGTAATAAAGCCTACGAGGGATTATTTCAGCCCTGGATTCTTATCAAAGGTGTCCCTCTCATTTATTATTTTGCCTTATTTGGGGACTGCTGTGTAGCCATCTACTGTTTCTGTTCAGGTTATGGCCTAATGATTGGCTATCAAAAAAATAACGAGGGGTATCACAAGCGAAACATCATTCGTCTCGCGAAGTTATACCTTAACTATTGGGTGATTTTTGTCATCTTTGTCATTATTCTTGGATTTATTTTTAATAAAGTTGATTTCATGCTTGGAAACCCGAAAGTCGTGCTCCTCGCCTTCCTAGGGTTAGATACAGAATATTACAACGGGGCTTGGTGGTTCCTAACAACCTATATCTTTTTAGTCCTCCTAAGCCCATTCCTCAACCGTCTTACATTAAAACTTCCAAGTGGTGTCGTGGTTGGGGCGTCGGTCATCCTTTACGTTTTAGCCTATCTTCAACGGTTTAAGGGACTTCTTTTCTTTGATGTAGAGGTGTTAGATTGGGCGGTGAGCCAACTGGCTTATTTAGGAACGTCACTCTTCCCATTTATGGTTGGAGCGGTGTTTGCTAAAAATCGAGTGTATAGCCAGTTAGCCAAAGTGGCGGATCGTTTTCCGTTTAAAAACGTCATTTGTTTACTGGTGATTGGATTCATGATTGTGGCGCACGGTATGGTGCAAACACTTTTTGTTGCCCCGTTTACAGGGATTGTTTTTATTTGTGTGTTTAATTTACTCGATAAACCAACTGGGATAAATGAATTTTTCTTATTTATTGCGAAACATTCGACCAACTTGTGGTTGACGCACATGTTCTTTTACATGGTGTATTTTAGAAAATTAGTGTTTATGCCTAAATATCCATTGTTTATTTATATGTGGTTAGTCCTTCTATGTTTAGGGGCATCTTATGTGATTCAAGCGATTTACGTACCGCTGAGTCAATGGGCGGATTGTTATTTAAAACAAAAATTAAAGATGAAGAATTAAGGAGGGATTCGGATGAATTCGACGTATCAGTATCCCCGACTTAATTTAATGAAATTTATCGGGGCATTTTTAGTGATTGCTATTCATACCCATCCCTTTTTTAATCTCTCTTGGGGATTGGACTTCTTCGTGGTCAATATTGTGGGGCGAGTAGCTGTTCCTTTTTATTTAATAACAAGCGGGTTTTTCTTCTATCCGAAAGTAGCTAATGGGATGAATAAGACGAAAATTAGAGACTATGTCCTCAAGTTAGTTCAATTATATGTAGTGTGGTCATTGATTTATTTAACGATTAATTTCTCTACTTATTTCGTTGGAAAATCGCCTGTGATTGCTCTCGTTCATGTGGTGCGAAACTTTTTGTTTACGGCCATTGATGTTCATCTATGGTATTTATCGGCTGTTGCTGTTGGAATCATCGTTATCGTCGTGATTTTAAGAATGTTCGATTGGCGCGTATTGATAGGGGTTAATGTGGGATGTATTCTCTTGCTTCTTCTGACACAAACATATGCGGGTCTTATTCAAGGGACTGTTATCGCCTCGGTTTTAGCACTGTATGAACGTTTATTTGGTGGACTGGCTAATAGCTTTATCATGGCGATTCCTTTTTTAACGATTGGGATGCTTATTAGAAAATATGAGCTTCTGAAGAAGGGCACACCGGTTGGAGGATGGTGCCTCGTCGCTTTTATCTTGTTGGTGATTGAACAACTGGGAGTCCGTGTTTTAGGGCTGGCGACGGATTATACTGTTTCTCTTTCCTTGCTTCTTTTTCCGACGCTTTTCTTTATTGAGGTGGGACGATTTGATCAAAGGAAACCTAGTCCGCTTTTAATGAAGTATGACGCAATTTTTAGAGAGAGTAGTTTATGGATTTATTTAATTCATGTTGCATTTTTAAGATTATTACTCGTCATTTATCAGCAACTGGGGATTGAGAATCCAAGGTTAATCACGTTCCTTCTAATTAGTGTGGCGTCGGTCTTGAGTTATTTTTTCGTGCGCCGATTCCGTGGCATTTATCAGTGGGTGATGATGCCCACGTTTTTTCAGAAGGGACAAAGGTCTCGTTAAAATAGGTAGGAAAGTAGGGAGATAGAGTGGTGAGAAATAGTCGTTTAGATTTGTTGAGGATTGTTGCGTGTGTGATGGTGATTGCGGTGCATGTGGGGACGTTGTATGGAATGGATCCGAATCAGGGGGAACCGTATTATTTTTTTGTCGGAAATCTTTTTCATGCCTTTCCACGGACGCCCGTCCCGTTATTTGTGATGATTTCGGGTGGGTTTTTATTAGCTAATGAAAGAAATAAGGATTTTCAGGCGCATTATAAGAAGACGTTTTGGCGTATTATTGTTCCAACCTTTTGGTTTAGTTTAGGGTACACCCTTTTATCGCTTGGTTTTGCACAATTAAAGGGGGAACCTGTGGACTGGATTTTTTCGGTGAAGAGTTGGGTTTTGGGGTGGCCGTATTATCATATGTGGTATATGTATATGATTATTGGTTGTTATGCGGTGACGCCGTTTCTAATCCGTTTACGTGAAAAGGTTGGAAATCATCTATTTGCGTGGATAGGAGTTCTCTTTTTAATCATAGGTCTGATCAATTATCAAACAGAGGTGTTGTGGCCATTTAAGTTCATTTTCTATCTGGGATACTTTATCATGGGGTATTGTTTAAAAGAATGGAAACTTCCTAAACTTTTATCGTGGCGCTGGTGTTTAATGGGATCGATTTTAATCTTGGGGGCCATGACGGCACTCACGTATCATCGAGTCATGACGCAGGCCGTGCAACCTTTTTATTTTGTTTCCTCTTTATCGGTGACGGTGATGGCAAGTGCACTGTTGATGTATGTGGCGTTTCTTAACCTGCCAGTGCTAAATTTGAACTTAGGAAGGTTAGCGGGACTCACATTTTATATTTATTTATTCCATGCCGGAGTTTTGGATATTGTAGACTTTATTGTTCGACAGGTTTGGCACTTAGAACCTAATCCGGTGTGGTATTTACC
>JAAVYP010000061.1 GCA_022791195.1 Clostridiales bacterium
AGGCCGGAAACGTTAAACTTTCGGGAAGTTTAAAATTTGTAGAGCATAAGAGCAGACCTTTAGGTCTGCCTTAGAAAGTTTTACTTTACGCTCTCACAAGTGTAATTCCGGCCAATGCCGGAAGCGTTAAACTTTCGGGGAGCGGTATAAGAGCAGTCGCTCTATGAAGGGGTATTATCAGAAAAAATAATAAGGGTTTGTCGGACAACAAAAAAACATGGCACAATTTTGTTTCAACAAAATGTGCCATGTTTTTTATTTACTGTAAACAGGTTTTTCGGTTCCTTCCACCATTTGCGCGGTGACCGTGACCTTTTTGATGTCCTCCATAGAGGGAATCTCGTACATGATGTCCTGCATCATATCTTCCATAATGGCGCGAAGTCCTCTGGCGCCTGTGTTTCGTTCAATGGCCAGCTCAGCTACTTTTTTGAGCGCATCATCCTCGAAAGAAAGCTCCACCTGATCCATGCCCACTAATGCGGTATACTGTTTGAGCACCGAATTTTTAGGCTCGGTCAAAATGCGAATGAGCGCCTCGCTGTCCAGTGCTTCCAGCGCGACAATCACAGGTAAACGGCCGACTAATTCCGGAATCAGACCGAATTTGACAATATCATGTGCGTTAACATCCTGATAAATGTTTTTTGCACGTTTTTCGTCGCTTGTTAAAATCGTCGACTCAAAACCAATCGTTTGATTTCCCTGCCGCTTTTTAATAATCTGATCCAGCGTATCAAACGCGCCGCCGCAAATAAACAGAATGTTTTCGGTATTGATTTGGATAAAATCTTGGTTGGGATGTTTGCGTCCGCCTTGAGGCGGCACATTAGAAACTGTGCCCTCTAAAATCTTGAGCAGAGCCTGCTGCACCCCTTCGCCTGAAACATCCCGCGTAATTGATCTGTTTTCGCTTCGGCGGGAGATTTTATCAATTTCATCGATATAAATAATCCCTTTTTCCGCTTTTTCTATATCGTAATCAGCGGCTTGAATCAGCTTTAATAAGATGTTTTCTACGTCTTCGCCAACGTAACCTGCTTCAGTCAAGGTGGTGGCATCGGCAATCGCAAAGGGAACTTTCAGCGTTTTGGCTAATGTTTGTGCGAGATAGGTCTTGCCCACGCCGGTTGGCCCCAAAAGCAAAACGTTGCTTTTTTGAATTTCAACACCGCTTTCGTTCTGGCCCTTTTCCTTGGAAAGAATCCGCTTGTAATGATTGTAAACAGCTACCGAAAGCGCCTTTTTTGCTGCATCCTGTCCAATCACATATTCATCGAGCGCTGCTTTAATTTCTTTGGGTTTAGGCAGCGTGGCGATGGTGAGACCGGCCTGCTGAGTGCTTTTATCGGGCAAATGCGTCTCTGAATAAATTAATTCATTGCAGGCGTCAATACAGCCGTCACAGATACAGGCGCCGGTAGGCGATGGTATCAAAAATAAGACTTGTTCTTCGGTACGTCCGCAAAAAGAACAACGAGTCGACCCGTTGTTCTTTACGTTATTAGCCATGTTATGATAACCTTTCTTTGTAGAATGGCAGCCAAACGATATAAGCAATTAGATGTTTTGCAGAAAAAACTGCCAAACAATTATGCTCTCTTTTCGTATACTTTATCGATGAGGCCGTAATTTAATGCTTCCTGCGCGGTCATGAAGTTATCGCGTTCGGTGTCGCTAATAATTTGCTCTAATGGCTTGCCGGTGTTTTTGGCAAGAATCTCATTGAGCCGGTCTTTTATCTTAAGAATATTTTCTGCATGGATTTTAATGTCAGTTGCCTGGCCTTGAAAGCCGCCTAATGGCTGGTGAATCATAATCTCGCTGTTGGGCAGGGCAATGCGTTTGCCCTTTGCGCCGCTGGAGAGAAGGAATGCCCCCATACTGGCAGCCATACCGATGCAAATGGTAGAAACATCGCATTTGATATAATTCATCGTATCATAAATTGCCAACCCGGCGGTTACAGAGCCACCTGGGGAATTTATGTAGAGCGATATGTCTTTATCAGGATCCTGTGCCTCTAAAAACAATAACTGCGCTACCACTAAAGAAGCGGTGACATCATTGACTTCATCAGCTAAAAATATAATCCGGTCTGTCAAAAGACGAGAGTAAATATCATACGCTCTTTCTCCACGATTTGTTTGCTCAATGACGGTTGGTACTAATGCCATGCAAAATCATTCCTTTCTGTGTCTTCAAATGGACAAATTTTATTCAGCGTCTTCCTGTTTGGCGGGAGAGTCCTGTGTCTCGCCTACAACCGCTTGCTCTTCTTTGATCTTGGCGGCGTCTTTGACCAGCTTAACGGCTTTTTCAACGGCTACGTCTTTTTTCAGCGTGTCAGCCTGAATGAGCGATTTAACCTGTTCTAAGGTAACGCCTTGGTAGGAGTCGGCAATTTTCTGATATTCTGTTTCCAACTCTTCTTCGCTGACTTCAATGTTTTCCAGTGCAACGATTTTTTCAAGCGCTAAACGGGTGCTGACCTGTTTTTGGGCCATGGGTCTAAACTGTTCCCGCATAGAGTCAAGCGTCATGCCGGTGTATTTCAAATAAGTGGAAAGGTCAAGTCCCTGGCTCTTTAACCGGTTGTCATAATCGCGCAAGAAGTTTTCGGCTTCTTCGTCAATCATAACCGGCGGAATGTCGGCTTCCATGTTCGCAATCAAAGCATCCATCAGCTGATCATCCAGCTTCTTTTCAGCTTCTCTTTCGCTGCTTGCTTCCATTTTAGCCTTAATATCGGCTTTATATTCATCCAGCGTGTCAAATTCCGAAACATCTTTTGCGAATTCATCGTCTAACGCTGGCTTTTCGCTGAATTTAATGGTGTTCAGCTTGCATTTGAAAACAGCTTCTTTACCGGCTAATTCGCTCGCGTGATAATCTTCCGGGAATGTCACATTGACATCAAAGTCATCACCGGGCTTGTGTCCGGCAACCTGCTCTTCAAAGCCGGGGATAAACTGACCCGAGCCAAGTGTCAAATCAAAGCTTTCGCTTTTGCCGCCTTCAAACGGCGCTCCGTCTAAATAACCGTCAAAGTCGAAGTTGACAATATCGCCCATTTCGGCCGCCCGGTCGGTAATTTCCACCTGTCTTGCATTTCTGTCGCGTACTCTTTCAATTTCTGCGTCGATTTGTTCGTCAGTGACCGGTGTAATGGTTTTTGTCAGTTCAAGACCTTTATAATTGTTGATTGTTACTTCCGGTTTGATATAAACCTTTGCTTTCATGGTGACGCCATCTTCTACCGATACGATATCAAATTCGGGCCGACCCACAATGTCAAGACCTGATTCTTTGACTGCTTCATCATATGCTTCGGGAAGCACTTCGTTGATTGCATCTTCATAAAAAACGCCTTTTCCGTACATTTTCTCAATGATGTGTCTTGGCGCCTTGCCTTTTCTGAAACCGGGCACGGTCATTTTAGCTGCATTCTTTTTAAAAACCTTCGTAACAGCATTCTCGAAAACATCTTTTTCTATATTGAATTCGATTTCTCTCAGATTGGTTTCGGGCGAGGTTACATTTTTTAAGCTCATTTTATCCTTCCTCCAGCTTTCTTTCATAACTATATTATTTTACTTGCTTTATGGGGCAAAGTCAAGACAAAAATGACAAAAAATTGTCAATTTATCTTTAAAGGGTAAAAATTCAGATAATCTGCCGAAACTAAATGAAACGAAATTCCGTCGAATGTCGTGACAGGCGGCAGATGATAGAGACCATGAATGTGGCCAAAATAGACCCGCTTAATGTGATACTTCTTTAAAAGCCGTATAATATCGTGGTTCACATAATCGCCCATAAGAGGGGGAAAGTGAAAAACAGCGATCCACTCATACTCGCTCTCGCTTTGCGCTTGCAGCTTTTCAGCTTCCTGTAAGCTCATGTCAAAGCGAAGCAGCTCTCTTGCTGTAATTTTGTCAAAGTCAGCACCGTCGGGCGCGTCTGCGGCCGAGGCATACCAGCCGCGCGTGCCGGTGATGATGATATTTTCGCAGGCAATGGCATTGTTTTGCAAAAAATCCATGTGCGCAATGCCTTTTTCAAGCAGAAAGGATTTCATTTTGGAAAGGGAAGTCCAAAAATAATCATGATTGCCGCGGCATAAGATTTTTTGGCCGGGCAGCGAGCCAAGCAGCATCAGATCTTGCTCGGCCTCGGCGAGTGTCATGGCCCAGGAGATGTCGCCTGGAATAATGACCGTATCAGCCGGCTGTACGGTTTGCAGCCAGTTTTCTTTCAGTTTTTCTGTATAATGAAGCCATCGGGCGCCAAAAATATCCATTGGTTTTTGGACGCTTTCTGACAAATGTGTATCGGAAAGGACAAAAAGGGACATGTTTCCTCCCATAAAAAACTTGATTTCGTGTACACTAAGACAGGGTGAATGAAAATGGCTATGTTTGAAAATTTGCTGGCTGAACGGCATGACGTAGTGCCCGAGCATATACGCGGCGTGCGTTGTGAGGTAACCAGCTGCGCTTATCACGACGGCGAACGGTATTGCTGCGCTGACCGGATTACGGTCGGCCATTCGTATGCGCGCGATGGCAAAGAAACAGCGTGCGCAACCTACAAAGAACGGTCAATTTGACTGAGTGAACGAGAGCACAGCGTTCTTCATAGCATCCGCTTCGATGGTTTGATCGAAGCGGATTTTTTTGTCTTTTAAGCATAAAAGCGGCTTCGGCGCTTTTGTGCCGGTTGCCCCAATCAAGGCATCAATCGAGTCAAACTCATTCTCGGGTATTGACTGATCAAGTGCTTTCAGGACGCTGGGCGCAAATTTATAGGGCGAAGCGGTTGAGACAACCAACAGCTTGCCTGCTGTTTTATCGGTGCTTTCCTTTTCATAAGCAAGGGCGCATTTCAGGGCAACGGCCGTGTGTGTATCGCAGAGATAACCATGTTCAAATGCTGTTTTTATCGTTGCCGCCGTCTCTTCCTCTGAGCAGAACGCACCGATAAAGTGGGAAGATAAGGCGGCCATGATCTCTTTGGAAATTTCATATTTACCGTTTTCAGCCAGTGATTTCATGTACACGGCTGTTTCTTCTGCACCGCACAGGAAATAGAGCAGTCTTTCTAAGTTGGAAGAGATGAGAATGTCCATCGAGGGACTCATGGTAGCGTAAAAGGGTCTGTTTTTATCATACACACCTGTGCGCAAAAAATCAGTTAAAATATTGTTCCGGTTGGAAGCGCAGATAAGTTTTCCAATCGGCAGTCCCATTTGCTTGGCGATGAATGCGGCAAAGATATTGCCGAAATTGCCGGTCGGCACACAAACGTCAAGCTTTTCGCCCATGGCAAGATCGCCGCGTGCGACCATATCGCAATAGGCGGAAACATAATAAACAATCTGCGGACACAGCCTTCCCCAGTTGATGGAATTGGCGCTGGATAAGAAATAACCGTTCTGTTCTAACTGCTGATTAAAGGCGGTATCGCCAAAAATCTTTTTCACGCCGTTTTGCGCGTCGTCAAAATTGCCTTTGATCGCACATACGCAGACATTTTCTCCCTCCTGCACGGCCATTTGCCGTTTCTGCATGTTGGAAACGCCGTCAACCGGATAGAAAACTTGTATTTGTACGCCGGGTACGTCCTTATAGCCTTCTAAGGCCGCTTTGCCTGTGTCGCCGCTGGTGGCCACCAGAATCAGTGCGGTTCTTTTTTCGTTTGTTTTTTCGAGCGCTCTTGCCAGCATGCGCGGCATAATTTGCAGCGCCATGTCTTTAAAAGCGCAGGTAGGGCCGTGCCAGAGCTCCAACATTTTGATTTTATCAGAATAGTCGGTAATCGGTGCCGGTCCGCCGGGAAATTTGTCCTCGGCATATGCTTTTTCGCAGTCGGCAAGCAATTCGTCATACTGGTAATCGGTTAAGAATAAAGAGAGGATATGAGCCGCCCGCTGCGGATAAGTCATTTGTGCGAGTTTTTCTAAATCTTCTTGGGTGATGCGGGGAAGCGAAGAGGGCATAAACAAACCTCCGTTTTCTGCAATTCCCTGTTTAATCGCCTCGGCGGCTGATTTCTTTTCTTCACCGCCGCGCGTGCTTACATAATACATGTCCATTGTAAATCCTTTCTGTTTATTCTTCTGGCTGCCCTGCCGAAGCATGTTGCGCATGCTGGTCAAAATAGCGGCGGGCATTTTCATAAAATATTTTTTTCACTTGTGTTTCGGTGTAGCCAAGCCGGAGCATTTTGTCCGCAATGCGCTCAAGATGCTGCGGCCCGTCGATGCCGTTCGGCGTTGTCTCAATGCCGTCAAAATCACAGCCGAAACAAATGGTGTCTTCACCGCCTAAAGCCATGTAATGTTCAATGTGTCTTAATACATCGGTCAGATCGGCAGGGCCGTCCTCGGCTAAATGGTGGGGACACATGCTGATGCCGACTAATCCGCGATTGTTTTTGATGATGGTAAACATATCATCGGTGAGATTGCGCGGATGGTTGCAGACCGTCCTTGCATTCGAGTGGGTGGCGATGAAGCGGGTGGTCAGGGCGGCGGTGTCATAAAAGGCTTGGTCAGAGGCATGCGATACATCCGGAATGATGCCCAGCGAAAGACAGCCCTGCACAACCTCTTTGCCGAAATCGGTCAGGCCTGTATCGGTGTTCCATGCGCCGCCAAGCGGGCAGGTGTCTTTCCACATGAGGGTGAGGATTTTGATTTGTTCGTTGGCAAGCTGTGTTAGCCGGCTTATGTCCCCCCCTAAAAGCGCGCCCCCTTCGACGGCAAGCAGCGAACCTTCGGGCAGGTTTGCCTGTTTTCTGATTGTCATAAATTGCTCAAAAGCTTCATCGGCTGATAAACCATGTTCAGTCCAGATCGCAAACACCTGGCAATAGGGCTGATATGACAATTGGGCAGGATTTAGCTGAGTTGGCTTTTCAGGATGCTTATAACGCTCGTAGAGGGTGTCGCAGTGTAAATCAAAATAGGGAAGAATCATGATCCATTTGCTCCAAATGCATTTTCAATGTGATTGATTTTTACATCCTTAAAGCTGCCGTCTGCGTTTTCTTTTTTATAGACCTCAATGATGTCCATGCGCTGTTTTTTAGCAGAGGGATAAGCGTGCAGATAGGTCCAAACCGAATAGAGCAGGTGCTCTCGTTTTTTTCGGTTCACCGCGTCGGCCGGACGGCCGTACCGCTGGCTGTTCGTAAAATTTCTGGTCTTAACTTCAACAAAAATAATGTATTCTGCGTTTTCAGCGATTATGTCAAGCTCACCGTGGTCGGTTCGATAATTGCGGACGGTAATCGTATACCCCTTATCCTGTAAATATCGGCAGGCGATTTCTTCGCCTAAATCCCCGGTTTTTTTGGTTGTTTTATTCATCTGTCTAAGAATTTTAAAAAAGTTTTCCTGTGCACCGGACAAGGGCCGATTTTTCTGACAATTTCCATATGCTCTTTGGTGGGGTAGCCTTTGTGGGCGGCAAAATGGTAAGCGGGATAATCTTTGTCCATTTGCAGGCAATAGCGATCTCTTGCGACCTTGGCCAAAATAGAAGCGGCCGCTATATTCGGGCTAATTGCATCGCCTTTGATCACCGTTACCGTGTCGGTGGCGAAGCCTCTGGCAATATTGCCATCGACGAGTACAAGATCAGGCTTGATACGCAGTGCGTCGACCGCCCGGTTCATGGCCAGCTGAGAGGCGTTGAGAATATTGAGACGGTCAATCTCCTCAACGTCGGCATATTGAATAGAAAATGCCAGCGCCGTTTGGGTGATTTGTTCAAACAGTGCCTCCCGTTTTTTGGCGGAGCATTTTTTTGAATCGTTGAGACCCTCAATCGGATTTTGCTCAGGCAAAATGACGGCCGCCGCAAACACAGGGCCGGCCAGAGGGCCGCGGCCTGCTTCGTCGGTGCCGCAGATAACCGAATACCCTTGTTTATGATATTGTTCTTCAAGAGAAAAGGTTAGCATTAGGCGCCTCCAGAGAAATTTTTCCGATTTTGGCCGAGCGAAATTCGTCTAACAGCATGACCGCGGTTCGCTCTTCATTGATCATTCCGCCTGGCAGCAGAAAGCCGCGCTTTTTGCCGATTAATTCAAATAATTCATAATCTTGCATATCATCGCTGATATCGGCTTCGTTTATTTTATAACGCGCATTGAGAAGAGCGGGATACAAGCGGCGCAAAAGGCCGGTCAGCTTAACGGCTAAAGTCTCAATATCGATAATCTGGTCTTTAATGGCGCCGGTCATGGCTAAATGCTCGCCAACGGTCTGGTCTTCAAACTTGGGCCAGAGAACGCCGGGCATGTCCAGCAGCTCAAGGCCGATGGTGGTTTTTACCCACTGTTTGTTGAGGGTCACGCCCGGCCGGTCCTCTACCTTGGCTTTTTTCGCACCGCAGAGTTTGTTGATGAGCGAGCTTTTTCCGGCGTTGGGTATGCCGACGACCATGGCCTTTAAGCTTCGTCCGGCCATTCCTTTTTCCTCATAGCGTTCGGTTTTTTCCTGCAAGAGGGCTCGTATCGCTGTGAGCATTTTGTCAAGGCCAAAGCCCGTGATGCTGTCGATAAAGAGCGCCTTTTCATGGTGCTTTGCGAAATAATCCTCCCACTGCCGGTTCACGGCTGGGTCGGAAAGAGAGGATTTTGTCAATAGCGTAAGCAGCGGTTTGCCGCTGACCAGCTTTTGGATTTCCGGATTGCGGGAACTGACGGGAATGCGGGCATCTAATAATTCAATCACGATGTCTACCTGCGGCAGACATTCGGACATCAAGCGTCTGGTTTTGGCCATATGGCCAGGGAACCACTGAATAATCGGGGACGGCATTATTTCACCAATCCAATCCGGTTAAACGGGTAGATGCGGAAAATGACTTTGCCGACCACATAACGCTGATCAATCAGACCAACGCCGATATAGCGGCTGTCTGAAGAATGATTTCGGTTGTCGCCCATGCAGAAAATCATTCCTTCGGGAATGACATACCCGCCGTCATCGGTTCTCTCGCATCCGGACATGACCTCAACAAAGCCATCCTCCCGCATCCAGGTGCCCTCTTCGTGGTTGACGTAGGTTTCAGACAGCAGTTCGCCGTCGACCCAAACCTCCCATGTATAAAAATCAATTTTCAGGGTTTGGCCGGCGGTTGCAATGATACGCTTGACTAACGGCTCACTCATATCGAAATTAGACTGGGTGACAACAATGTCACCGCTTTTCGGGGTGTAAAACAAATTGGAGATAAGCAAAATATCATTTTGGCCTTTTGGGGCCGCAAATTCATCGGCCGCATTGACCGCCGTGCCCTGCAGGGTTGGATACATCGAGTGGCCGTTGACAGGCGAGTGCCTGACAAACAGCGTCATGACAACAATGACAACACATAGAGACACAACGAAAGTCTCGGCCCATTCAAAAACAGATCTGGTTATTTTTAAACTGGTTGGCAGTTTCATTTCTTTGTTCTTACCATGCCTTTCCGCGCCGTAGAAGCGGCGTATTTTTGCGTTTATTGCTCCTTTTGTATCATGTGGTCGAGCAGTTGTTCACCGTGAGGAATGTAAAATTTCTTTGCCTCGGCTGTGGCTTCTGTAAAGGTGTCCACACCGTCATAGTCTTGATCCGAGCAATAGATGAAAAAGGGAACCGGGTCCATCGAGTGGGTGCGCATCACAATCGGCGTGGGGTGATCGGGCAGAATCATGATGCGAAAAGGCTCCCCGGTGCTTTGCAAATAGGCAAGGCAGGGTTTGGTGATTTTTTCATCAATCAATTCGATAGAGAGAACCTTGTTCTCTATTTCAGCACGGTGGCCGCATTCGTCGGGCGCTTCGATATGAATATAAACAAAATCTTTGCCCCGTTTAAAGGCGTCGATTGCAGCGGTCGCTTTTCCGTCGTAGTTGGTATGCACGTTGCCGGTGGCGCCCTCGACGTCGATGGATTCAAGTCCGGCGCATAGGCCAATGCCCTTAATCAGGTCAACGGCCGAAATGACCGCGCCGTCTAAGCCCCATTTCTCTTGAAAATTAGGCAGAGAAGGATTTTGGCCGGGACTCCACAGCCACAGCGAATTGGCGGGCTTCAGCCCTTTGGCCCGGCGGGCTTCATTGATCGGATGGTGATTTAAAATTTGATAGCTTTCCTCCATCAGGGCAAGATAAGGCGCGCCGTCTTTCCCCGCCGGGAGATAGCTTTGAATGCATTGCCCTAAAATATCATGCGGACGGGCAAAGTCATAGGCGTTCGGTGCATGATCCCACAAAAGGCAGTGGCGATAGCTGACCCCTGTGTAAAAGTGACGCATGTCATTGCCGAAATGCGCTTCAACGGCTTGTATGAGCGCGTCGGCTTCCTTCGTACTGATTTCATCCGCCGAGTGATCCAGCATGATTTTGTCCTCATACCGTTCTTCGTCATCCGAGAGGGTGACTAAATTGGCCCGATAAGCGGTCATGGTGTCGGTCATGGTAAGGCCCATACTCACGGCTTCTAAGGGCGCTCTGCCTTTGGAATAAACCTTAGGGTCGTACGAGAGCACGGCAATATTGGCTGTGTCGCTCTCGGGCGTCATTCCTTCCGGCACATTGGAAACAGTCCCGACCAGTGCCTTTTTGGCCAGTGCGTCTGTTGTTGGCTTTACAGCGGCCTCCATGGGTGTTTTTCCGCCTAATGCATCGATTTTATAATCAGCCATTCCATCGCACAGCACGACAAGATATTTCATGGCAAAATCTCCTTATTATTTCTTATATTAAATGATTCGTGTGAATTTTCAGTAATCAAAAGCCTGTCAACGCCGGACAGCAAGGCAAACTTTCTCATACATGCGGCGCAAGCCAGCGTTTATGGGAGATACGCGGCGCAAACTTAGGTTTATTATAGCACAAAAAAATCTAAATTCTCTAATAAAGGCCGGTGCAACCCGCCTTTATTATAGCACAAACCCTGTCTGCAATCAAGTTTGATACCAAAAGATAACCGACAAAGTGCGCTTGACAAGGAAGATATTTTTATGAAATGCTTGACAAAGAGAAAAAAATATGCTAATATGCCAACTGTACTAATACTAATAATACAATTAGAACAGGATAGAGGAGGAATGCTTTGTCACTGATTATTGTGGACCCCAGAAGCAGAGTGCCGATTTATGAGCAGCTGATCAAACGGGTAAAATCGCTGATTTACAGCGGTGAGCTAAAAGCGGATGATCCGATGCCATCGGTGCGCTCGCTCGCTTCTGAACTGGCGATTAATCCGAACACGATTCAGCGGGCGTATGCGGCTTTAGAGGCAGAGGGGGTTATTTATTCACTGCCTGCCAGGGGCAGCTTCGTTTCGGATAATACCCAGCGGGTGATCGATGCAAGGAAAAATGAGTTAATCGATAAATTGGCGAATTTGCTTAAAGAACTCAAAGAACTGGGCTGTGATGAGGCCGAGGTCAAGGTGGTTATGGATTTAGCATGGAGGGACAGACAATGATTGAAATCAAAGAGATAAGCTTAGATTATGGAACTTTTAAGGCTCTTGATCAGGTGTCTTTACAGATTGCGGACGGGTCGGTCTGCGGTTTGATTGGCTCGAACGGCTCGGGCAAAAGCACCCTGCTGCGGGTGATGTGCGGCGTGTTCAAACCAAAAAACGGATCAATCTGCTATGATGCGCGTCCGGTATATGAAAATGACGAGGTAAAAAGCCAGATCGTTTATTTATCGGATGAGCAATATTATTTTCCGCATTGTACGATGGAGGATATGGCTCAGTTTTATGCCAGCGTGTATAAAGGATTTTCCTATGAGCATTTCTATGCGTTAGCTAAAAAATTCGGTCTTTCGGTTGACCGCAAAATTAATACGTTTTCCAAAGGCATGACCAAGCAGGCATCAATCGTCCTGGCATTGGCGTGCGATACCCGCTATCTGCTTTGCGATGAGACTTTTGACGGGCTTGACCCGGTCATACGCCAATCGGTCAAAGCCATTTTGATGAGCGAGGTGGCCGACCGTGGCTTAACGGTGGTCATTGCTTCGCATAATCTGCGTGAATTAGAGGATATCTGCGATCATATCGCCTTGCTGCACAAGGGGAAAACTGTTCTTGACAAAGACATTTATGAAGCAAAGACAGCCGTTCATAAAATTCAAACGGTTTTGCCGTCCGGCGCCTCTCTTTCTGGCATGAAAGTTGTGCGGCGAGAGGACCGGGGCAGTCTTTCCACCATGATTATCAAGGGTGCGAAAAATGAAATTGAAAGCTATTTTGCAATGATGAATCCCAAATTTTTTGAAATTATTCCTTTAACATTAGAAGAAATCTTTATTACGGAAATGGAGGAGGCAGGCTATGAAGTTACCGAGAATTTCTGATAAAAATTTGCTTTTGAACCAGATAAAACGCAGTTTTCCCATGCTGCTTTTATTTACCATTATCTTTTTGTTGGCCATACCCCTGTGCTCGATGATTTCCTTAGGGCAGGATATATACCGCCCGGTCAATTTCACTGATTATCAGGAGTATTTGAATGCCGTACAAGAGTATGGCGCCGATGTTGCAAAGGGCGTTGGCTTTGCGTCGGTGATTATTTCGGCTCTTATGGGTGTGTTTGCCGCATGCTCGGTCAGCCGTTATTTGATGAATAAGACAAGCGCGGTCTTGTTTGGCTCTTTGCCGGTGCGCCGGGAAAAACAACTGGCGATTCATTTTTCGGCGGGTGCGTTGTGTTATGTGGCTTCGCTGGTGATTGCCTCGCTGGCAGAGCTTCTTGTGTTGGCGGCCAAAGGCTATGTCAATCATTTTCCCGCTTATATGAGCTATGCCGGCATGGGCATTGTGTGGTTTTTGCTCTTCTATGCGCTGACCCTGCTTATCGGCATGCTGTGCGGTATGACCAGTATGCAGTTTGTATTGACAGGTGTCGCGGTCTTTTATCTGCCGGCCACATGGGGGCTGCTGTTGTCTACGGTGGATTCTTTTTATGTGAATACTGACTTGACCTACTATTTTTCATGGAACTTCAACAGGTTTTTAACGCCGACGGTTCGTTTGATCGAGTGTTTCCAAAAACCGTTTAGCTTTTTAGAAGTGATAGTCTATTTGCTGCTATCCGTTTTGCTGCTCGTGCTCGCCGGACTGATTTTCAAAAAGAGGAACAATGCGAAGGCCGGCCAGCCGTTTGTCTTTGATCGGGTTGCTTCTGTTGTCAAATATTTGCTGTTAATCCCGTCAACTCTGGCTGTGGGCGCTATCTTCGCTGCTTTAGAGGATACGGCGTGGCTGGTATTTGGCTGTTTTCTGGGCGGCATTCTCTCGTTTATGCTGCTGAACGTGTTGTTTACCAAAAATGCCAGCGCTTTCTTTCAGCATTTCAAGGGCTTCTGTATCTACGCCGTTTCCTTTGCTGTTTGCTTTTTGTTCTTGGCTGTTGACCCGTTTAAAGCGGATGATTATATTCCGGAAGCTGACAAGGTGCAGTCGGTTTGCATCGACTTCATGGGAACGCAGGTTGATTTTTCATCAGCAGAGAGCATTGACACGACCAATAAGCTGGTAAAATATGCGGCTGCTGAAAGGAAAACCCGATCGTTTTCAGAGAGCTATACGTATTATGGCGGTTATTATTGTCAGGTGGTTTATAAACTAAAATCAGGGATTTCGTTTTGTAAGGATATAGAGATTCAAGACCCCCAATATGCTGAAAAATACTACAATGCTCTTTTTACAGGCACAGAAATGACCGAGAACTATTGGCGCAAATTCGATGAGATGACAGAAATCGAAGCCAGCGGGCTCACTTATAATCATGGTGTTTATGAAAATGAAAGTCTTGTATTGTTGGCGGACGACAAGGTAAAAACCTTCAAAGAACTCTATAAAAAAGCATGCGGCGGTCAGATTATGGCTGTTGACCGCGGACCGGTGATCTTGTCTTTTTGGTATGAGAACTATGAATTTCCTATTTATCTGCATGAAGATTTCGACGAATGCGTGCAGTTTTTACAGGAAAACACGATGAACGCTGTGATCGGCCTCATGCCGAGTCGGGATAATTTGGACGCCTATCTTGCGGGCATTGATTCTGTCAACATTTATGACGAGCAATACGAAAAGATTGAATCGACCGGGGATCCGCAAGAGATAAAACAGATGTTTCAAGAGAGCATCGGATTTAACACTAACTTCATTTTCTGTATGATGCTGTCTGCTGAGAGTAAGCAAAGGATTGATTTTACCAATTCGGTTGGTCATAATGTATTTTCAAGTTATCTGCTTCAATAAGCACAAACCATCAGGCTAAGAACAAATCTTTGATTTGCTCTTAGCCTGTTATACAACATGGCGCACATACGCTGCCGCCCGGGGGCCGATTCGGCCCCTTTTTGATTTGTGATCAATTTATGAGTGTTTTTTGTTGTCATTTTGGCATATATGTTATATAATAAAGTGAATCATAGAAAGAGGTTAACAGTATGTCAAAAGTTACATGGAAGGGAAGCACCCTGCTTGCCCCTGTTCCGCCGGTGCTTGTGTCCTGCGGCAAAGAGGGGAAAGACAATCTGATTACGATCGCGTGGACAGGAACGCTGAACACCGATCCCCCCAAGACCTATATTTCGGTACGTCCCGAACGGTACTCGCACGATTTAATTAAAGAGAGCGGGGAATTTGTCATTAATTTGCCGTCTTCACACATTATTCGTTCAATCGATTTTTGCGGCTGCCGCAGCGGCAAAGACCTTGATAAATTTGAAGCATGCGGCCTGACGCGCGAAAAGGCTTCGGCCGTGTCCTGCCCAATGGTGGCTGAAAGCCCGGTCAGCATTGAATGCAAGGTCAGTGATTTGGTTGAAATGGGCAGTCACAACATGTTTGTGGCCGATATTGTTGCCGTGAATATAGACGAGCGCTATATAGACGAGAAAGGCAAATTTCACATTGAAAAATGTGCTTTGGCGGCTTATGCACACGGCACCTATTTCGCTCTTGGCAAAAAAATAGGCTCCTTTGGGTATTCGGTGAAGAAAAAGAGAAAATGAAAAGACTTTTTGAGATTTTTATGGCGCTTACCGTTCTGTTTCTGTGCTGCACGGCCTGTGGGCAAAGGACCGAGGCAACAGGGCATATTCCGGTGTTCAATGAGCCGGAATCAACCGAGGCAACGTCTGCGCCAAGTGACACTGAACCGCCAAAACAGCCTGTGATGGCAACCGAACCGCCGCACCAGCCGAAAGAGGAGATTGTCAAAATGTCCTTCACGGGTGACTGCCTTGTCGGCAGCGATTACGGCAAGCACAACGGGGGCAGCTTTAACTGGTTTGCCGATCAGGAGGGGACATCGTATTTCTTTTCTGAGGTAAAAGACGTTTTTGACAATGATGATATTACCGTTGTCGATTGCGAAACGGTTCTTTCGGACAATCGCGATCTGGCGCCGGTGTTTAAAGAAGAGGATCCCGGCTATTGGTATATGGGCCCGGCGGCCAATGCGGCTATTTTTGCCGAAGGCGGGGTCGAAATTGCTTCGGTGGCGAACAATCACACGGGCGATTATCAGCATCTCGGTTATCTCGACACCGTGCAGGCGCTTAGCGACCACGGTATTATGGTGGGCGAGAATTTAAAGCCGGTCTATTATGAGGTGCGCGGCATTACCGTAGGCGTTTTGTGCTGCAACTGCTGGAGCGGCTATCACGCCAATCTGATTTTGAAAAAGATTGAAGAAATGAACGAATGTTCAGACGTGCAGGTGATTGTGCCGCATGGGGGTACCATGAACGTCTATGAGCCGGATGCCTGGCGAGTGAACGCATTTCGGCAGTTTATCGATGCGGGCGCCGAGGTGGTGGCCGCCGGCCATCCGCATGTCTTACAGCCATTGGAGGTGTATGGAGACGGCGTGATTGTTTATTCCTTGGGCAATTTTTGTTATGGCGGCAGCAAGCATCCGGAGAATGCAACGGTGATATTTACCGTATCCCTTCGCTTTTTGGACGGGGTGTATGATGGCCTGACCTATGAGCTGCTCCCTTGCTATTTGTATACAACCCCCGATAATAATTACCAGCCAACGCTGATTCCAAAGACCGATCCGGCCTTTTACCGAATCCTTGGCTTTATGTTAAACGGCCGTCACTCGCCTCTATAGATAATCGTGATGATCATCATGTAAAAAAGGACTCTTGGTAAAGAGTCCTTTTTTGATGAGGTAACAATTATATTTTATTTTTAATTTCGTTTTTTAGTTCCACAATGATTTTTTTCTCAAGGCGTGAGATGTAAGACTGTGAAATACCCAAGCGATCGGCCACTTCCTTTTGGGTTAATTCTCGTCCGCCGTTTAAGGCAAACCGCAGGGTAATGATCTCTTGTTCTCGTTCGGTTAGTTCGGCCACGGCCGCGCGGATGGTTTTGCGGTCTTCGTCTGATTCAAGATTGCGGTAGACCTGGTCTTCATCCGAGCCAATGATATCCGAGAGCAGCAGTTCGTTGCCGTCCCAGTCAATATTCAGCGGTTCATCGATAGATAGTTCGCTGCGCTGTGAGCTTGTTTTTCGTATATGCATGAGAATTTCGTTTTCGATACAGCGCGAGGCATAGGTTGCTAATTTGATGTTTTTGTCCGGACGGAAAGTGTTGATCGCTTTAATTAAACCGATGGTGCCGATTGAAATTAAGTCCTCAATGCCGGAGCCGGTATTTTCAAATTTTTTGGCTATGTATACGACTAAGCGCAGGTTATGTTCAACTAAGACCGAGCGCAGCTCAGGTTCGTCGTCCAATCTGGCGATAATATCTGCTTCTTCTTCGGGCGGAAGAGGAGAGGGCAGGGTCTCAGCACCGTTAATATAATAAATTTCATTATTAGCAGCACAAGCTACAAATAATTTTTTAATTAAATTAATAACCAACTTGATTCCTCCTAACATAATATTGACGGCGTAATCGCCGGATACCCCCCAAAATCGTTTTTTTCGTTTGTTGGCAAAATGCCTAAGCAAGCGTCTTTTTCTTCACCGCCGATGATGATTTTATCAGGCGTATAGGCAAGCAAAAGGCCGCTTCCGCTCACCGTGCTGGAAGGAATGACATGTACACGGTGCGAGATATCGGTTGATACTTTGTCGAGCACGGTGAGGTCGCCTGTGCGGAAAAGCTCTTTGGTGTCAAACGGAAGAATCGGCAAAACCGTCATGTACCCCGTTACAATCACCGGTCTGCCGTTATATGGGTCGCGCAGCAGGTTGCCGGTGTCGCAAAGGCTTTCAAATTCTATGGCACAGCCGGCGCCGCATACTTTTATGGTAATGGGCTCACTGGCTCTTTTTTTAGCGAAAATTCGGCCGCAGAAGGTGCATAATACGCCCACACCGCCGGCAATGAGGAAAAAATAAACAGGAGGTATGTCCGCATACAGCGTATTCACGGTTCCGTTGATATAAATTGTTTTCGATGCATTTTGTGTGATGGCGTAATATAAGGCTGAAATGCCGCCGCCCAACAGAAAATTAACCCCGTAAAAAAGGCAGACAGTTTTGAAAAGAGAGACAAATTTCCCGCCGTAACAGACAAAGCAAAGCAGGCAAGCCACCGCCATGTGAATGAGTACGGCAAAAAATTCAGTGCCTTGATACAGAAGCGTGGCAATGGCATAGACAGCACCTAACGCCGATGCAGCCGTCAAGGCGATCAGATTTATTTTTTTTCGCATGATTTTGCCTGTGATAAATAAAGAGAGAAAATCCATGCTGAAATTAATCAGAAACAGAATATCTCCATAAACAACCTGTTCCAAATGGTATCACCATAGACATTGTAAAACGATCACGCTATGAAATTTGTCAGACTCTGTTGAGCAAAATGAAAAAGCATTCGTCTTTATTCGCTTGCATTAGACGATGCTTTTGGTTTGTCCTTGTCAAAGGCGGTTTACAATTCAGTTTTGCGGCAGGAGTATAAAAAAACAACGGCCGGTATAGGACCAGCCGTCGTTTGCGAGGTTATTTTTTGGAAGCTTCCGCTTCTTGATGAAAGAGCTTATCAAGCGCCGGGAATTTCTTTTTTAGAATCAGCGGTTTGCCGGTTTGATCGACAAAACAGTGAACGGATGTAGCGGTTAACACAAGATCACCCGTTGCTTCATTCGTCATCTCATATTTCATAATAAGCTTGACCCCGTTATATTGCTCAACCCAAATTTTGATGTGAACGCGATCATCAAAAGTGGTAGGACGCTTGTATTGACAGTCGATGCCGACAACCGGCGAGATGACGCCCTCTGCTTCTAATTGCAGATAGCCGTAACCAAGCTGATCCAAAAATGCCACGCGGGCCTCTTCCATCCATCGAATGTAATTGGAATGGTGCGTAATGCCCATGCGATCGGTTTCATAATAATTTACTCTGTGCGTAATGCTGTTCATTGTAGCAGCCATGGTCCTTTCTATGCGCCATATTTGTTTTTGTCTTGCTCACGAATCGCAACACGACGAATTTTTCCATTAAAGGTTTGCGGCAGTTTGCTGACGTAGTCAATCATGCGGGGTACTTTATAATCGGCGGTTTTTTCTTTGACAAAATTCCGTAACATATTGGTTGTTGTGCTGTCAGGGGTATACCCGTCCCGCAGGACAATTGTCGCTTTAATGACAAAGCCGCGCTGTTCATCGGGTACACCGGTTACGGCACAGTCCATGACCGCATGATGCTGTATCAGCACATTTTCAACCTCAAAGGGACTGATGCGATAGCCGCTTGATTTGATCACATCGTCTACCCGGCCGATAAACCAGAAATAGCCGTCTTTGTCCTTTTTGGCAATATCGCCGGTGTGATAGAAACCATCCTCTTGCTCGCCTTTTTTCGGCGGATTTGCTGGCGTAGGGGTACAAAAACCGGCAGGGCAGCCATTCTTGCGGCAAATGACGATTTCACCGGAAACTCCGGGTGCACACTCGTTCCCTTCGCTGTCTATAATAATCGGACGATAAAGGGGGGAGGGAAGTCCCAAAGCACCTGTCCGGATCGGCTTTCCTACAAAATCAGCTGCTAATAACGCAGATTCAGTCTGCCCATAACCGACATGAATGTTGAGGCCCGTCATGTTAAAGAACTGCTTGACAATTTCAGGGTGAATGGATTCACCGGCGGTTGTTGCATAGGCTACCTGGCCAAACCCTTTGTCTAACAGATTGTTTTTGACAAAGAAGCGATAAATGGTAGGCGGGGCGCAAAAAGTGGTTACTTTGCAAAGCCGAATAGCTTCTAACATACGCACTGCCGAAAAAGCATCGTAATCATAGGCCATGACCGCGCTTCCGCAGATCCATTGCCCATAAATTTTACCCCAAGAGGCTTTCGCCCAGCCGGTGTCGGCTATCGAAAGATGCAAGCCACCATCGCGGACATTTTGCCAAAGCAGGGCGGTTTGTATGTGCGCCAAGGGATAGGTGCCGTCATGAAGCACCATTTTTGGCTGTCCTGTTGTGCCCGAGGTAAAATAAAGCAGCAGCGGCTCTTCTTTTTTTGTTTCTATGCGTGTCATGTGGGCGGGATAAGCCGCAATGGCCGTGTCCAGCCGCTCAAATTCAGGAAAATCCTGCTCTATATTAAATAAACGGCAAGGCGAGGTGTTTCTGGCTTTTTTGGCAGCTCTTGTTACCTTTTCGCAGAGTTCTTCTTCGCCTAAGCAAATAACGGCAGAGATGTCAGCAGTCTCTATGCGATAGGCAAGTTCTTCCTCATTAAGCATACAAACGGCCGGCAGTGCCACCGCCCCGATTTTGTGAAGTGCCAACAGGGTATACCAATACGAATAATGACGCTTGAGCAAAAGCATGACCCGGTCGCCCCGTTTAATACCGCAGGCGGTTAAATAGAGAGCGGTTTTGGTGGAAAGATCGGCCAATTCGCCAAATGTAAATGTTTGTTTATGTACCGGAGAGGATTGATACAGTGCACAGCTTTCGTCCTGTAACCATACAAGTGCTCTTCGGTCAGGATCTTCTTTGGCGATACGGTCTACCACGTCATAGGCAAAATTAAACTGATCGGGAATGGTCAGCGTGATTTCCCCGGTTTTTGTTATCGTGCAATATTCGGTAAACAGTGGCTTCATTTGACCGTATTCCCGTTTTCCTCATAGATGCCGATCCGGCGGAAACGCTGGTAACGCTGTGATAGCAGCTCATCGGGCGAGAGAGCGCAAAGCTCATTCAGGTGAGAGAGCAGCAGCGTTTTGATGCCGCCGCACATGGTTTCAAAATGATCAAAATCCTCTGGAATGATATTTTCCGCTACGCCGAAGTTTACCATATCCTGTGCGGTAATATGTAAACAGTCGGCGGCGTCCTGTGCCTTGGCAGCGTCTTTCCAAATGATGCTGGCACAGCCGTCGGGCGAGATAACTGAATACACGGCGTTTTCCAGCATGTATACGCGGTCCGCCACAGCGAGAGCCAGCGCGCCGCCGCTGCCCCCTTCACCGATGACCAAGGAAATAACCGGTGTTTTTAGCCCCATCATTTCGGTTAAATTTTCTGCAATGGCTTGCCCTTGCCCTCTTTCTTCACCGTCGGCACCGCAAAAAGCGCCGAGTGTATCGACCAGACAAATGACTGGTCGGCCAAATTTTTCGGCTTGTTTCATCAGACGCAGCGCCTTGCGGTAACCTTCCGGCATGGGACAGCCAAAATGTTTTTGCAGTCTTTCATCAAGCGTGTGACCCTTATCAATGGCGATATAGGTGACTGCTTGCTCGCCCAGATAACCAATGCCGCCTAAAATGGCGGAATCTTCCGCGTACCGGCGGTCGCCGGATAAGGAAACCCGGTCGGTAAACAAGGCGTTGACAAAATCGCTGCCGGTTGGCCGTCCGGCGGCCCGTACGGTTTTTAATTTTTCGTAAGCGGTCATTGCACTGCCTCCTTTTGATGCTGGCGCAGAATGAGCGTCATGGTTTCGCGCTGTTTTTCACGGGGTAATATGAGATCAACAAAGCCGTGTTTTAACAGAAATTCAGCTTTTTGAAAATCGGCTGGTAAATCAGCGCCGGTTGTTTGCTCAATGACACGGCGGCCGGCGAAGCCCACTAATGCCTTTGGCTCAGCCAACGTGATATCTCCTTCCATCGCGATAGAAGCTGTGATGCCGCCCGTTGTGGGATCGGTTAAAAGAACCAGATAAAGCAGCCCTGCATCGCTGTGTTTACGTACCGCGCCGCTGCATTTTGCCATCTGCATGAGCGAGACAATTCCTTCCTGCATGCGGGCGCCCCCTGAACAGGGAATCCCGATCACGGGCAAATGATTTTCGGTAGCGTATTCAAAAAGGCGGGTGATTTTTTCACCAACGGCCGAGCCCATGCTGGCCATAATAAAGCGGGAATCCATGACGTATACAGCGCAGGGAACTCCGCCCAGCGTTGCCGTGCCGGTGATAACGGCGCTTTTTTCGCCCGTGCTTTCCTTGGCTTTCGTGAGCTTATCCTGATAGCCGGGAAAAGATAAAAAGTCAACTGAGGTGAGATCAGCGTCCAGTTCTTGAAAGCTGTCCGGATCGGCCAGCAGTTTTATTCGTTCTCTCGCCGGAATGCGTACATAGGCGCCGCACGCCTGGCAAACAAAAAAAGAATCACGCAGAATATCCTTCGCACAAGCGTTTTTGCAGGAAGGACAAGTCAGCATTTCTGTCTTCTCTTTTGCTTCATTTGCCGGTTCTTTCGCAGAGCGCCGGGAAAATAAATCAAATTTCATCGTTGTGATCATATCTTTCTTCAGAATTTGTTTTTCTCCTGCCGCGGCAGAGGCCATACGGCAGGAGAAATGTTTGTGTTGCTGTATCAAAAAAACAAAGGTGTGGTTTTATGATAAGACCTTACTCCTCTTTTTCCGGCAAGACAGCGAATGAAAAAGAGGCGCTGACGCACAGCTCGTCGTTGACATAACCGCTGCCTTTTGCCCAGTAAAAAGGACCTTTGCTTTTTTCAATTTCACACACCGTTTTAAACAAATCACCTGGTAAAACAGAGCGTTTGAAACGGACCTGGTCAAGACCGGTAAACAGGGTTTTGACTTTGCCTTTGGCGGTGTCACCAAGCAGTACACAGGTTGATTGTGCTAAAATTTCACAGAGAATGACGCCCGGCACAATGGGTTGGTCGGGAAAATGACCGCGCAAAAAGAATTCGTCGCCGCGAATCATTTTTTGCCCATGCGCTTTTCCATCAATGACGGTGGCTTCGTCTAAGAGAAGCATGTCATCTCGATGGGGCAAAAGGGTCATGAGTTCTTCCCGCGTCATGCATTCACCTTCTTAAAGGCAAGACAAGCGTTGTGGCCGCCAAAGCCAAGCGATGTGGAAATCGCGGTGTCAATTTCGGTGTGACAAGCTGTATTGGGTGTGTAATCTAAGTCAAGTTCCGGATCGGGTGAAGTCAAATTAATGGTAGGCGGTACGATACCCTCCTGCAATGCTAAAATGCAGGCGATCGCCTCGGCTGCGCCGGCCGCACCTAACATATGACCAGTCATTGATTTGGTCGAGCTGATGTGCAGCTTATCTGCATTTTCTTTAAAATAAGCTTTAAATGCCTGTGTCTCTACTTTGTCGTTCAATTTAGTGCCGGTACCATGCGCATTGATGTAAGTCTTGCTCGGATCATAGTCAACCCCTTCCATGGCCTGCTCAATGGCACGAATGGTTTGGGTGGCCTCCGGATCAGGCGCGGTGATGTGATGGGCATCGCATGTGGCGCCATAACCGCAGATTTCGGCATAGATGTGCGCACCGCGCTGGCGTGCATGCTCGTATTCTTCTAAGATAAGGATGGCGGCGCCTTCACCGAGCACAAATCCGCCCCGACGACTGTCAAAGGGAAGAGAAGCCGCATTCGGATCGGGTGATTGGGAAAGAGCCATGCAGTTGACAAAGCCGGCCATAGCCAAAGGATTGACCGCCGCTTCGCTGCCGCCGCAGATGTTTGCTGTTAAATAACCGTCCCGGATGGAGCGATAAGCCTCGCCAATGGCGGTAGAACCCGTCGCACAGGCTGTGGCCATGCTCATGGCAGGGCCATGGGCGTGAAAACGAATGGCAATTTGACCGGCCGCCATATTGATAATCATTTTAGGCACAAAGTGCGGGCTGACTACTTTGGGGCCGTTTTGCGTGATCTTGTTCTGTTCATCGCAGATGGTGACAATGCCGCCGACGCCCGAACCAACATAGACGCCTAATTCGTTTTCATCAATGTGGCCTAATAAGCCGCTGTCATCCATGGCCTCTTGGGCCGCGCAGACGGCGTATTGCACATAGAGATCTGTTTTATTACGGGCTAAGGTGTTAAAGCAGCTTGAAGGATCAAACTCTTTTACCTCAGCGCAGACTTTGCATTTTAAATCGCTGGCATCAAAGCGGCTGATCGGCGCAATGCCGTTTTTGCCGTTTTTAAGGCCCTCAAAATAGGCAGGCACGTTATTGCCAATCGGCGTAATCGCGCCAATGCCGGTGACCACAACTCTTCTTTTCATGGTAATGAACCCTTTCTTGGTGGTATACAGTAAAATAGATAATTTCGATTAAATAGCGAGACCGCCGTCGATGCGAATGACCTCGCCGGTGATGTAATCGGCACTTGGTGAGGCAAGAAAACACACTAACTTCGCAATTTCTTCCGGCTTGGCAAATCGTTTGAGCGGAATATTTTGGGTGAGTGTATCTTTTTGTGCAGCCAAAGCCGCTGTCATGTCCGTTTCCACAAAACCGGGTGCCACCGCGTTACAGGTGATGCCCCGTGAGGCCAGTTCGCGCGCTATGGTTTTGGTAAAGCCGATCAAACCGGCTTTGGCAGCGGCGTAGTTGCATTGACCCGGGTTGCCCATCAGGCCAGAGACCGATGTAATATTGATGATTTTACCGCTTCTTTTGCGCACCAGCAGGGGAATGACCTGTTTGGTGCACCTGAAAGCGCCGGATAAGTTGGTATCAACAACCTTGGTGAAATCCTCTTCGCTCATCATCATAGCCAATTTATCGCAGGTAATGCCGGCGTTATTCACTAAAATGTCAATGGTGCCAAAATCGGCAGCAATCTGTTTAAACGTGTTTTGAACGGCCGCATCATCGGCTACGCTGCATTGATAGCTTTGGGCATGTACACCCATGCCGGCTAACTGCTCACATGTTTCAGCGGCCGCATCGGTATTGCCTGCATAAAGAAACGCAATATCAGCTCCGTTTGCGGCAAGTTCCATGCAAATCGCCCGGCCAATGCCGCGCGAACCGCCGGTGACAACCGCCACTTTTCCTTTAAGCATGAGAAGCTACCTCCTCTGCGATGTTGGCACAGTCCTCTACACTCTGGGCTGTCAATACGCGGCACTCGGGTACAATCTTGGCAATCAGCTTGGTCAGTACATTGCCTACACCCGTTTCAATAAAGGTGTCAAAACCGTCCTCGGCCATTTGCCGGATGGTGCGCTCCCACAATACGGGATGATTCATTTGCTCGCGTAACGTATCGGCAATCGGTGCTTGATAGGGTTTGGCTGTGTAGTTTGCATAGACAGGAATCGACGGTGCTGCAAAGGGTGTCTTGGTAAGCACATCAGCGAAATGAGCCGCTGCGGTGTCCATAAACGGCGAGTGGAAGCCCCCGGCCACTTTTAATGGAATGGCGAGACCGCCCTCGGCTTTAATACGCTCGGAAAATGTTTTCATTTGTTCGGCATCGCCTGCCACCGAAAGCTGTCCGGGCGCGTTATAATTGACCGGGTATACGGCGTCAAATTCCGCGCAGATTTTTTCCACAGTTTCATTGTCTAATTTCACAACCGCCGCCATAGCCGTTTTTTGCTCTTTGGTGGCCGCACCCATGTATTCTCCGCGCTTGACGGTAAGCGAAAAACCATCGCTAAGATTCATCGCTCCAGCAAAGGCAAGAGCCGGCAATTCGCCGAGAGAAAACCCTGCCGCACCTGCCGGATGAATTCCTGCTTCGCTCAGCACGATGGCTGGCGCAAGATCGGCAAGATAGAGACAAGGCTGTGTGTTTTCTGTTGCGCAAAGTGCGGCGGCATCCCCTTCAAACATGGTTGCCAGGGTGCCGGGACGAATTTTTTCGGCTTGATCGAAAAGACTTTGCACTGATTTATTGTTTTCATAAAATTCTTTGCCCATGCCAGGGTGCTGCGCACCCTGACCGGAAAAGACAAAAGCTATTTTACCCATGAAAGACTCCTTTCAAGAATTGCTTGACAGTCTTCGCATACTTCACGAATAATAGCGGCTGCAGACATTTCTTCTTTTACCATACCCGAAATCTGTCCGGCTAAGAAACAACCGCCAGCGGTGTCACCTTCAACCGCGGCCAGCCGCAGCGCGCCTGTGCCGAGCGAAGCAACATCTTCAGCTGTGGTATCGGGCTCGTATTCAACGCGCACAAAATTACGGCTGAATGGGTTTTTGATACAGCGGCAGGTGTTGCCGCCAAAACGCCGTCCGGTGGTAACCGTAGAAATATCGGTAGCGCGCAGTACCATGTCTTTATAATTTTGATGTACGCCGCATTCTTTTGCGACCAAAAAGCGGGTGCCCATCTGCACGCCGCAAGCGCCTAACATAAGAGCAGCTGCCATGCCGCGGCCATCGGCAATGCCGCCGGCGGCTAAAACAGGAATTTGAACGGCGTCGCATACCTGCGGCACCAGCGCCATGGTGGTTAACTCGCCGATGTGGCCGCCTGATTCCTGCCCTTCGGCAATCAGGGCGTCTGCCCCTGCTCTCTCTGCCATCTTCGCAGAGGCCACCGATGCAACAACAGGAATCACTTTGATGCCTGCCTCTTTCCATGCGGCCATATATTTAACAGGTGAACCGGCACCCGTTGTGACAACCGGTACTTTTTCATCGATAACCGTTTGGGCTACTGCATCTGCGTGCGGACTCATTAACATAATATTGACGCCGAATGGCCGGTTGGTCAAAGAACGCGCTATGCGAATCTGTTCCTGCAAATAACCGGCTTCGGCATTCATAGCGGAAATAATGCCAAGGCCGCCGGCCTCAGATACGGCGGCGGCTAACCGCCCATCTGAGATCCAGGCCATACCGCCTTGAAAGACGGGGTATGAAATACCGCATAATTCACAAATCGGTGACTCTATCATGCGTTGCCTACAAGTGACTCCAGCTTTTCAACAATGGCGCCGACGGTATTTAAAGAAGCGTCTACTTCCAAGGAAACGCCAAACTCGGCTTCCAGGTTCATCAGCATTTCAGCTGTATCCAGAGAATCGAGTCCCAAATCTGAAAATTTAGATTCTACTGTAATTTCATCCACTGAGAGTCCCAGCTTTTCTGCAAGCATTTCTTTTACCTTGTTTAGTACCATGATGATTACTCCTTTTTCATTGTGTTTAGAATGGGTTTTTTAATGGCTGTTATGACAATGCATCCGGTTGTTCCCGCGTGATTCGATTCAGCTCTTCAAGCCGATCGGTTAGTTTTTTCAGCGTTGCATACATAATTTCTAACTCTTTGCGCGAGATTCCCTCATTTAAAAAGGCTTGTATTTCATGCACATATTTGTGCAGGGTGTAACCGATTTGCTCACCCTTTTCTGATAAATACAGCTTGGCGCCATAGCGCCGTTTTCCTTCAGGAATGCTTTGGCAGAGAATCAGATGTTTGGCATGCAGCGACTGAATGCTGCGCGAAATAAGCGAGCGATCTAAATGACAAGCTCTCGAAAGCTGTTCAGCCGAAAGGCCGGCAGGATTGTCGTAAAGCATATACATCATGAGAACTTCGCCATTTTTTAAATTGAGCGACTGGACGCGGGCGGATTTGACCCTTTCAAGATTTTTGTGCAAAACCGTGATAGCTGTTGAAAGCCGCACGAAACCGCCCATGATGATTTTTGCTTTCTCCATTGCTGATCTCCCTATTCTATTTTTTACTAATATTGACAGGTCAATATTTTAGCGAACTCATTGTAGCACAAAAATATTGACTTGTCAATATTTTCTTGTCATGAAAAAACGACACGATCATGCAAGAATACGAATACAAATTATTATCGGCCAAAATGAAAAAAAGTCATACAAAATCAGCGGGTAAATAAAGAGACAAGACCAGCATTTGATAGCTAAAGAAAACAAGACGATTGATATTGACATAAAAAAAGCGCTGTACACAGCGCTTTTTCATGAATATGTGTGGTTTATCGAATTTTTCTGGCTTCAATATAATAGCGTTTGTCCCATGCATGGCCCATTGAGAATGTTTTTCGGGGCAGGGCGCCGTCTGCGGCGACTGCGGGGAACAGGTCGGCCTTTTCCATGCCATCAAATGTAAAGCCGATGCAGTTCTGTTCTTCGCATAATTGTTTGACCGTGTCAAGACCGTGCACATAGTCAATGGTTATACCGGGATGTTCCGCTAAATAGTGGTCTAAAAAGGTTTGCAGAGTGCCGACCGGCAGGAAGCTGGTCGGTGCGACTGTGAGGGATTCCTGCGCTTTTCCGTGCCACAATGTTATTGGCTGTCCTTGGGAATCGAATGTAAATTCGTTTTCCATGGCCGCCTTTAATTCTTTATAGTCAGCGTTGAAAAGCACTCTGTAAATGGGCTCAAAGTCAAGCGCTTCGCTGTGTATATTGACAATTTCGACTAATGCATACCGGTTATAGGGATTGGGGTTTGCCTCATAGCAGGCTTTTGCCGTGGCTAACGAATGGTTGCCGTCACCCACAGCGAATAAAAAGCCGCTTTCTGAGTTGGCAAGCAACGCGGATAAAGTCTGCTGTACCCGGTCGTTTTCGTTTACCAAATAGCCTTTGGCGTGGCCGCCCCCCTCCATAAGTGTAAAGTCGTAAACGGATTGCATGGTGCCTGTATGAGCGGCGAACGGTTCGATTACCGTTTTATTTGGATCGTCAATCAACAGAATAATGTGCGGAATTTCAAGCGAAGCATGCTTACGGATTTTGACTCTTGGCGGAATGCGGTCTAAAATAGTTTCTTCGGTAGAGCGGATCAGCGCCTTGGCGCCTTTGTGAAAGTCGTATTCCTCTAAGTCGATCATACCAACAAGACCGCGTTTGATGCGTCCGTCCCGCTGGGTGCGTTCGTGATAAATCAGTGCATTTTCATATTCAGTGAAAACATCGCTTTGCAGATAGTTTTCCATCGCAAGATTGGCGTTTTCGATAGCTGTATCGTTATTATCGGAAAGATACGCCTCGGGCAGGATGAGCCGGCCGGCCGATGGGGCACCGCCTATGTTTTCAAAAACCCTGTCCCAATAGGCAGGCTCGGATGTATATTGGTCGCAGGCGATAACGGCCCATTTTTCAAAGTCCTGCTTGGGCAGCAAAATATTGGCTGGCTTAAAGGGAATGTCTTTCATGATAATCTCCGTTTTCTGCAATCGGCGCACAATGTGCCGCTGACTGCGTGTTTTCTCATCCTATAAAAAGTCAAGTGAAACTGGGGGGACCAGTTCACTTGATTATAACAGAAATCGACATAAAAATCAATCGTGCGGCGGGTGCGTCCTGACGCTGTCCTCTTCTTTGGCAGAAAGATAGCGCTTGGCTTGGGTAGAAAATAGTTGATAATAAGCCCCTCTTTTTTTCATCAGTTCGTTGTGGTCGCCGGTTTCGATGAGCTTGCCGTTTTCAAGTACTAAGATTTTTGAAGCTACTGTTGCGCTGGAGAGCCGGTGCGAGACGAAAAAGGTGGTCTTATCTTTGCGCAGTTCGTCAAACTGTGAGAAAATTTCCTGTTCGGCTAATGGATCCAGCGAAGCGGTTGGCTCGTCTAAAATGAGAATGTCTGAATCTGAATAGAAAGCTCTGGCGATGGAGAGCTTCTGCCATTGGCCAATGGAAAGCTCAATGCCGTTATCTTCAAAGATACGCATGAGCGGCGTGTCGTAACCGTTCGGTAAGGATTGAATAAAGGCATCGGCTGAGCTGGCTTTGGCTGCCGTATGGATATCTTCTTCTTTATATTGCTTCTCAATTTGACCAAATTCAATATTTTTGGAAACAGTAAAAGCATATTTGCCGAAATCCTGAAAGATAATGCCGAACATGGCGTATAATTCTTCGACTTTATATTCTTTAATATCGTGTCCATCTAAGAGAATGGTGCCTTCTGTCGGGTCGTATAATCGGGTGAGCAGCTTGATCAGCGTGGTTTTACCTGCGCCGTTTAAACCCACCATGACAACCGTATCGCCTGGTTCAATGGTGAAATTGATATGCTTGATAACATCCCGGTTCGTGCCCGGATAGCGGAAGGACACATCTTTGAATTCGATGGTGTGGCCGACGCCGCGCTTGATGGAAAGCGGTTGATCTATGGCCGGCACAATCGTTTTTTTCTCATTCATAAAGACAATCATGTTGTCAATGAAAAGAGTGCCTTCATAAATGGTTGAGGTGGTGGTAACAAGAGCAGCCACGCAGGCGGCAATCGAAGTCAGCGCGCCGGTATATAGTGAATAATCGCCAATCTGTCCGTTCTGCACCGCGACGGTATAAGCGATAAAAAAGAACAAAATGCAGTTGACAGCGGTGGTGACAAACGCAATGGCCAGATTCCAGATGCCCTCATTGCGAATCAGCTTTTTGATGCCTCCGAAATAATTTTTAAAAACCTGGTTGTAATTAAAAATAAACGTATCCGAAAGATTGAACAGGCGCAGTTCTTTGACCATGTCTTTGTTAACTAACATGTCTGAATAGTAATTCATTTTTCGGCGGTCGTTGGAACGGCGGCGCATATAGCGGAAGTTTTTCTTACGGTAATAAAAAGTAATAATCGCGCTGGGCAGGGAAAGCAGGATGACAATCAGCGGTGCTGTCCATGAAATAGCAGAGAGAATGACTATAAAGCTGACAGCCGAGATGAGATTGCTGACAATGTTGAAGGTAGAGTTAATGACCTGAATCGGCCTTGCCCCGGCCTCTCGGCTGGCATTCTCAAATTTTTCGTAAAATTCCGGACGGTCAAAGGAGGCGATGTCAATCTCTTTTGCTTTATTCATGATTTTCACTTTGACATGATTGGTAACAAGCTCGCTTGACATGCGGGTAATGATATTGCCGACGGTGTTGACCAGATTAGTAAAAAACATGTAAGCAAACTGCAACAGCATGGCCGGCAGAACAAGATCAACAATGCTGCTTAAAACTTTATCCGGCAGCGTGAGCGCAAGAGCCACTTTGTTGAGCAGATTGGCAGAGATATAGGCCGAGATTACCGGGGAGATACCGTTGAAAGCGGCCAGAAAAACCATAATAAAGAGCAGTGATTTTTTGGCTTCCCACACTAACTTAATAATATACGACAAGCGGAAAAAGAAACTGTGTGTTAAGCGTTTGATAAAGCCGGGGATTTCTTTGATGCTTTTGGGTAATGGTTCTTTTAGTTTTTCATTCATTTCATGCGGCGGCGGTCCGCCAAATCGGCCTGGTCCCATGATAAGCCTCCTGATTAATTAATTTACTAACTAATTATATCACAGTTTTTTTCTGTTTACAATCCCTAAAAGATGTTTTTTTAGAATTTAGCAATTTAGGTAATATGCTGTATTGAGGTGCAAAAAGAAAAAAGCCGGTAATGAGTCAGACAGCGGCTTTATTTCAGATGAAAACAAAGCCGCCGTAATCGGTGAGTCTGTGTTTGGAAAGGGGGACTGGCTCGCAGTTCTGTTTGAGCAAAAAATTACGAATGGCGGCATAATCGGGATGTGCCGTGATATCACCGGCGAACAGCATTTCATGCCCTAAGCGGGCGCAGCACCCGCCAATAAAGCCATAGGGATAGCCGGGCAGAGCAATAGCTGCCTGTCTGATGCGCAGTACGTCGATATGCTGATCTTTGGCAGCTTTTTCGATTGAAGGATCGGCCGTCATCAGTGCATGAGAATTGACGAGAGCTGTCGTGCATCGGGCATAGCCCTGTTTCACATTGATAATGGTAGTGTTGTACGCTTTAATGAACCGGCTTGTGTATTTTTCAAGACAAAAAACACCCTTCTCGGTGGCTAAAGCGTTGAAAAGGATGTCGTGCGGATAGCAGGGGGCCATCGGTTCATTGGTCAGACAAACTGAAAGTCCCGCAAAGAGATTTTTGTTTCTTTCATAGTATTCTTCATGCATGAGCAGGGTTTGTCCAAGCGGAAAGAGAAGCGTATCCGGATGGCTGGCAATGGGTTCTGCCAATTTTTCAAACGGGGGCAGGGGGATAACCTCGAGCCCTCTTTTTTGAAATTGCTCAATCAATAAAGAGTCAGCATCAGCAGAAACAAATACGCATGAAAAAGAGCGGTTTTCACCGCTCTTCGATACAGAATCCAGCATATCAGGTCAGATTCTCGTTACCTTGCCTGAACGCAGGCAGCGGGAACACACACTGACGGTTTTGTGAGTGCCGTTAATATCAGCTTTGACCTTTCTTATGTTCGGCTTCCAAGCTCTGTTTGTTTTGCGGTTAGAATGGGAAACCTTTAAACCAAAGGTAACACCTTTTCCGCATACATCACATTTAGCCACTTTGACACCTCCAATTTATACAAAATAATACCTTTTTCAGACTAACAGAGTTATATTATCATATTTTAGCGTAAAAATCAATAGAAAATCAGAGAAAATCTTGATTTTATCTTATTTATCATTTTGGTCAGCTTCTTCTGTTTCTTCTTTTGGCGCGCTGCGCTCCCCCTGTTTTTTAAATTCAAATTTGCTTTCGGTTCGGTTGAGCAGCCGTTTGATATTGGAACGGTGCATGAAAATAACCAGCGCCGCAATCAAAAGCGCAATCCATGCATATTCAGGGCCGTGCCGGTCTGTCATGGTGAGCAGCAGGGGATACATGAGCATGCACATCACCGAGCCTAACGAGATGTATTTATAGCCGACAACGATGATCACAAAAATGGTAAATAAAACAATAAAGGTTAAGGGCGAAAGCAAGAGAATGGTCATAGCGGTGACGGCCACTCCTTTGCCCCCTTTAAAATGATAATATACAGGGAAACAATGGCCGACGATGCAGAAAAGTCCCGCGATATAGCCGCCCATAATGCCCATGAGCAAACAGCCGATGGTGATCGAAACAAAGGCCTTCAGCAAATCGCCCCCAAAGGTCAGCGCGGCTGACTTGCGGCCATATGTACGCATCATATTGGTCATGCCGCCGTTGCCCGAGCCATAGCGGCGGATATCTTCTTTGTATTTGTGCTTGGAGAGCAAAATGGCGAAGTTAATGCTGCCTAATAAATAGGCCATAATCGCGCAGATGCCCAACAGCAGAATGGCCATCACAAGCGGCATTTTGTAATCGTAATAAGGGCTGATCAAACCGTTCACGCGTGTATTCATAAAAGCGTTGTAAAAATTAGCCATTGCTATCATCCCCTTTTTGTCGAATCACCAGCCGAATGGGCGTGCCGTGAAAGCCAAAGACTTCGCGCAGCCTGTTTTCAATATAGCGCTGGTAAGAAAAATGAAAGAGTTCGGCCTGGTTGCAGAAAATGACAAATGTAGGCGGTTTCACGCCGATTTGCGTCATATAATAAATTTTGAGCCGCTTGCCTTTGTCAGAAGGCGGCTGCACGCGGGTGATGGCTTCGCCTAACACATCGTTTAACATGCCGGTGGTAATACGAGTGGCGGCCTGATTGGATACGGTGTGAATGAGCTCAAACAGCTTTGGCAGGCGCTGTCCGGTTTTTGCCGAGACAAACAACACAGGCGCGTAAGTCATATAGCCTAAATGAAAATACACATCATCGGTAAATTTTTTGGTTGTGGCATTGTCCTTTTCGATTAAATCCCACTTGTTGACCACCACAATAGACGCTTTGCCGGCCTCGTGCGCCAGTCCGGCGATCTTTTCATCCTGTTCGGTGATTCCCTGCGCCGCGTCAATCAAGATCAAGCACACATCCGAGCGGTCTACGGCCATCTTAGCCCGCAGGACCGAATATTTTTCAATGTTATCTTCAATTTTGCTTTGCCGGCGGATGCCCGCTGTGTCAATAAATAAAAATTTGCCGTATTCATTATCGACCGAAGTGTCAATGGCGTCGCGGGTGGTGCCGGCAATATCCGAGACAATCAGCCTATCTTCCCCTAAAATGCGGTTAATAATCGAGCTTTTGCCCGCGTTTGGTTTGCCGATGACCGCCACCTTGATACGGTCGTCCTCTTCTTCTTGCTCCTCCTGCTCTGGCAGCAAGGAAACGATTTTGTCCAACAAGTCGCCCGAGCCGGTTCCGTGCAGGGAAGAGAGGGGGATCGGGTCGCCTAAGCCAAGCTCGTAAAATTCATAAAATTCAAGCGGCAGTCGGCCAATGCAGTCTACTTTGTTAACAGCCAAAAGAATGGGTTTTCTGGCCCTGAGCAGCATACGGGCAATGTCCTTGTCATCGGCAGTCAGACCGGTTCTGATATCGGTCATAAATACGATGACGTCAGCCGTATCAATCGCGATTTGCGCTTGCATGCGCATATGCTTTAAAATGATATCGTTAGTTTTGGGTTCAATGCCGCCGGTGTCAATTAGCATCATAGCGCGCCCGGCCCATTCGGTATCACAGTAAATGCGGTCGCGTGTGACGCCCGGCGTATCTTCGACAATGGCGATTCGCTGGCCGGACAATTTATTAAAGAGAGTAGATTTGCCGACATTCGGCCTGCCAACAATGGCAACAATAGGCTTTGTATTCGCCATTTTTATTTTCCTTTCTGTGGAGCAATTAAAAATACTGCGTTCAGTTCGCTGCCGCAGCAGAACCGAGTTCCGCTGCAGCGCATGCGAGCGCTGCTTCAATGACCTTATGCATATCAAAATATTGATACATACCTAAACGGCCGCCAAAGAGAATGTTTTTTTCTTGATCAGCCAGTTCTTTGTACCGGCTGTACAGCGCGTTGTTTTTTTCATCGTTCATGGGGTAATAGGGCTCGGTTCCGCGCTGCCAGGCCGCCGGATATTCTTTGGTGATGACAGTGGACGGCCCTATGCCGTATTCAAAGTGTTTATGCTCAATGATGCGGGTATAGGGTACCTCATAGTCGGTGTAGTTCACGACGGCAGAGCCTTGAAAATTATCGGTTGGCAGTGTCTCGGTCTCAAAGCGAAGCGAGCGATAGGCAAGCTCGCCGAAGCGATAGCCGTAGTATTCATCAATCATGCCGGTATAGATGATTTTGTGAGCCATGCTTGATAGGGCTTCTCGGTTTTCTAAAAAGTCACAGTTCAGTTTTACTTCATGGCCCGCTAACATTTTTTCGATAATTTGTGTATAGCCCCCTTCAGGGATGCCTTGGTAACGGTCATTAAAATAGTTGTTGTCATACGTAAAGCGCACAGGCAGCCGTTGGATGATGAAAGCGGGCAGCTCGGTTGCCTTGCGGCCCCATTGTTTTTCGGTATAACCTTTGACCAGCTTTTCGTAAATATCGGTACCGACAAGACGAATGGCTTGCTCTTCTAAATTTTGGGGTGAGGTGATACCGGCCTCTTTAATTTGCCGGTCGATTTTTTCCTTTGCCTCGGCCGGTGTGGTAACCCCCCACATTTGATGAAAGGTATTCATATTAAAAGGGAGGTTAAAGAGTTCTTCTTTATATCTTGCCACCGGCGCGTTTGTGTAGCGGTTGAACGAGGCAAAAGATTGAATATAGTCCCACACCTCTTTATTAGAGGTATGGAAGATATGGGCGCCGTACATATGCACGTGAATACCGTCGACTTCTTTTGTATAAATGTTGCCCGCAATATGGGGACGCTTGTCAATGATCAGACATTTTTTTCCGGCCTTACCCGCGCGCTCTGCAAATACAGCGCCAAACAGCCCTGCACCTACGATGAGATAATCGTACATCTGTTAACCATACCTTTCTTTTGCTGCGATGGTTTCTCTATGGAAAGAAACACAAAACGGCTTGCTTAGACCCTTTATTTGTGTTCATTATGATTGTGATCCGTATTGTTCCGATTATAGCATACTTTTTTTTTCATTTCAACTGTTAAGAAGGACTGCACTGCGGAAGGCTGGTGTTTAGTCAATCGATTTTTTCACATATGATAAGAAACAAAACAAAAACAAGGCGTGTCCGCCGTTTGCCGGCAACACGCCTTACTTTTGTTTATGCTTCCGTTTTGACAACTTCTTTGCCTTTATAGTGGCCGCATTCACTGCATACTCTGTAGTTTAGGTTATATGCGCCGCATTTCGGGCATTTGGCCATACTGGGGAGCTGCAGCTTCCATACGTTCGAACGTCTTTTATCTCTTCTTGCTTTCGAAACTTTTCTCTTTGGTACTGCCATTTTCGGTTCCCTCCTTCACATTTATAAACGTATTTTTATCGTTGATTATTTTAATGCTGTTCCTTTTGCGTCAGAAATGATGCTATTCATCTTTTGCATCCAACAGCTTGGCCAACACAGCCAGCCGGGGATCAATTTCCTTGTGCGAGCAGGAACAAGCGCCCGTGTTCAGATCATGCCCGCATTTCGGGCAAAGACCTTTGCAATCTTCACGGCATAAAATTTTTGAGGGAACACTCAGCAGAATTTCTTCGAGAAGTGGAATATCGACATCCACTGCGTTTTCCTCGATTACAACATAGTCGTCGTTTTCCTCTTCTAACGTACCGGGCAGTGCGATGGTTCGGTTGAACTCGACTGTTAATGTACGTAAAACAGGCTGCAAACAGCGATCGCACGCCGCTTCATATTCAGCAGCGGCACAAAGCGAAAGCGCCATATAACCTGCGTTGTTGGTGATTTTTCCGCTGACCGTAAACGGCTTCGGAAAAACAACACCGGGAATCATTTGGGCATCCTCCGGCTGTAACGGGTAGCTAAAATCAATTGTATTTTTGGCTCCCGATAAAATCGGACTCATATCAATTTTCATGAATGATGCTCCTTTTACACAACGACGCACCATATATTATACAAATACAGGCGGTTTTTGTCAAGATTATTTTCAAAAATCAATGCTTATTTCTTTTGAATAGGGCATCAAATTTTTTTTGGTTGGCAGTATCATGATTTTTTTGCGCTGTATAAACGCCGTTTTCAGCGATAATCACGTCACCGTCCTGATAGGTGCCCTGAATATTGGCAAGAGAAATCGAGACCATCTCTCCGTTTTCATCCTCGCATATTACCCAGTTTCCCTCGGTTCTGTCAATGATATATTTCATCTTTATCACTCCTTGCGAAATTGTGTATGGCAAAAGCCGCAAAAAGCTATCTGTTCCCGGTAACAGTGGATTTTGATAGCGATGACTTGTTACATGCCGAAATCTTCGCCGACGATAATGACTTTAATGCGACCGGCAGGCTTGCAGACTCTAGTGAGGACGATTTGCGCACAAATGGTGTCCGGATGGAGGCAGTCGGCACATTGTCCTGTTTGGTAGCAAGGGCGGTGATCGCTGGGAAAACGCATGGAGTTAAGCGGCGCCGCCGTATGACGCGCGCGAAGCAGTGCGCTGTCTAATGTAGGCACTATTTTGTTGAAGCCAGCGACAACCAATACATTTTTGGGGCCGTAGCAAAGAGCGGCCACCCGGTTGCCGGTGCCGTCGATATTGACCAACTGACCGTCGGCGGAAATCGCGTTTGCGCTCATGAGAAAAGTGTCGCAAAGAAGAGCTTGTCTGGTGAGGGCGGCTTTTTCATCAGGCGTTTTGGCCTGATCTCGGTCGATGACCGGGTTTCCACGTTTAAGAAACGCCGCTTTGATGCCGCTTTCGTCCAGCGTGGCTGATCCGCCCCAGGCGAGAAGGTCTTGCGCGGGTACAAGGGCCAATGCTTTTTCGATCGCTTGCTCTCTGTTTGCACAGTAATAGGCATCAAAGCCGCGTTTTTGCAGTGCTTTGACAACCAAAGGACCGGATCGGTCTGCGACTTGCTGCTTATAGGTCAATTGAGTCAACTCCTTTTGTTATTGGTTTGGTAAGATACGGTTTTTATGTTTTTTGATATAATAAACTAAAATCGAACCGAATACACCGCAAGAAATCGCTTCGCCGGCAAAAATGGTAGCAAAGAGATAGATGAGGCTTTCCGGACTGCCGTATGCATAGGATAAAATAAAGGGAAGAATCAGCGTATTGGAAATAACAGGGGGCACACAGGCAAGATAAATGAGCCGTCCCTTCGCGTATTTACCGATCAGATAGGTAAAGCAGGCGCCGAGCAGGGTGGCAAGGCTGCCGAAAATGATGTCCCAGATCACACAGCCCGAAATCAGGTTCGACAAAAGACAACCGATGAACAGACCGGGTACAGCCGCCGGCATAAAGGCCGGCAGAACGGTCAGCGCTTCGCTGATACGAATTTGAATAGCGCCGTTCGCTAATCCGAAAAATGAGATAAGAAGCGTAATGACAGCATACATGGCGGCAACGGCCGCTCCTTGTGCTAAAAACAGCACTTTTTTGTTTCCTTTCATGAAAGAAACCTCCTTAGTTTTGATTTAAACAGACGGGGAAGTCTGTTCGGTGAGGATGGTTACGAACTCACCATAATATAAATTTATAAAAATCTGGTTTTAGGAGAAGAAGGCACTTGTGTACCGTTTAAAACCAAATGATTATACAGGCAGGCGCAGACAGACTTATTATGGCTGTATGCGTTTTTAATGTTCTTTCTGTTGATCGTTTTCCTGCAAGAAACGAATGGCCGACAGATAACCGTCAAAGCCTTCGCCGGCAATTGTTTTGGCGGCAGCAAGCGACACATAGGAGAGCTTGCGGAATTCTTCCCGGTTTTGTACATCCGAAATATGAACCTCTACCGTCGGAATCCGAACGGCCTTTAGGGCGTCTAAAATGGCCACGCTGGTGTGTGTGTAAGCGGCTGGGTTGATAACGATGCCGTCAAAAACGCCGTATGCCTTTTGAATTTCATCAACGATCGCACCTTCGTGATTCGACTGAAAAAATTCGACCTCTATTTTTTCTTTTTGACAATAATCCATGATCATTTGGATGAGGTCTTTATAAGAATTTTCGCCGTAGATTTCTTTTTCACGCAGTCCTAAAAGATTGATGTTAGGACCGTTGATGACTAATATTTTCATAGGGAATCCCTTTCTTTTGATAAAAATAACAACGTATAAATCAGTCAATGCCGATGAGCGAGCAAATTTTTTTGGCTGTTTCGGGTCCGCCGTCCACCGTCACAGTGTAGTCAGCGAGCCGCCGGTAAAGCGGCATGCGTTCATGAGCCATTTTTTCCAAACTGTTTGTTTGCGAGAGGGGGCGGCCTTTTATGTCCAGGGCTGCGATTTCCCGCTCAAGATGAAAGATGAATGCGTTTTGCCGGAGAGGATATTCGTTTCTTTTTTTGGTGACAACGCCGCCGCCGGTGGCGATAATGAGTCCGCTTTCTTTGGCAAGGCGGGCGGTGACTTCGGTTTCAATACGACGGAAGGTCTCTTCGCCCTGTTCGGCAAAGATTTCGGGAATCGAACAGCCGGTTTGCTTGACAATTTCCTCATCACAGTCGACAAAGGGGCGGTTTGTGAGCCGGGCCAGCGCTTTGCCAACCGTGGTTTTGCCACAGCCGGGCATACCGATCAGGATGATGTTTTTTGTTTTCTTTTCGATGGCCGAGACGATTCGGTCAATCTGCCTGTCGTCAATCGAACAGCCGGTAAATAGTTCGGAGGCAGCTTTTGCCTGTGCCACCAACATGCTAAGCCCGTTGGCGCAGGGAATCTGCCGGCACTGCGCGTCGTACAGCAGCTTGGTATAGGCCGGATTGTAGATAATATCAATGACACCCCGGCAGTTTGGAAAAAGATCCAGCGAAAGGGGACTTTCGCCATTTTTCGGATACATGCCGACCGGCGTGGTGTTGATGATGATTTCCGCGTCCGCGTGTTTGGCCAGGTTTGTGTAATTATTTTCACCCCGGCGCGAGATGGTGATGATGGGATCAGCGCCCAGTTCCTTGGCGGCCGCTTGCACAATGACCGAAGAACCGCCCGTGCCTAAAACCAATGTTTTACGGCCTTTTACATCAATTTTGCTTTTTTGAACCAGGTATAAAAAGCCGGCATAATCGGTGTTGTCACCATACAGCGTACCGTCTTTTCGCCGAATAATCGTGTTAACGCTGCCAAGCGATTGGGCGCGTGGTGAGAGGGCGTCGAGATAGGGAATGACTGCTTTTTTATAGGGGATGGTGACGTTAATGCCATCAAATGGTTCTTCGGTTAAGAAGGCTGCTAATTCATCCTCTTCTCTTTCAAAAAGCGTGTAGGAATAGCTGCCAAGCATAGCATGAATTTCGGGCGAAAAGCTGTGCGGCAGTTTTTTGCCTAATAAGCCGGCTTTCATATCTTACCTCCTTGTTCATAATCGAAAATTTGTTTATCACTTGGCGGCATCCGCCTAAAATTTACATGGTTTGCGTATAGCTGCCTAAATATTTGAAATCGTCACAGAGCGTGTCTAATTCACAGATGAGCTGGGCAAATTCCGGCGAATAGACCGAAGCCTCAACATCAAAGTAAAACATAAATTCAAAATCCCGCTCAGGCAGAGGACGGCTTTCTAATTTAATTAAATTGATACCTAACGCGTAAAAACGAGCCAAAACCTGATACAGCGCGCCTGGTTTGTGCGGTGTGACCAGCATCAGCGAGGTTTTGTCCGCTCCTGGATAGATGGCTAATTTTTTTGAAATGCAAATGAAGCGGGTGTAATTGTTGCCCTCATCTTGCACGCCGCTTTGCAGGCAGTGCAGACCGTATAAATCAGCGCAGGATTTGGAGCATAGCACACCTAAATCGCGCCGGCCCGACTTGGCGGCCATTTCAGCAGCTACCGCCGTGTTGGCAACCGGTGTGATTTTGATATGGCCGGGCAGACTTTTGATGAATTTGGCACACTGATTGATGGCCTGCTCATGCGAGCAAATTTCGGTAAGCTCGGATAAGCGCACCGGCTCGGCGGCCATTAAGTTATGATTGACTTTGATTCGTACCGAACGGGTGATATAAAAATTGTGCTTGATCATCAGATCATATACCTGATTGACCGAACCGGCCGTGCTGTTTTCTACCGGCAGCACGCCATATTCGCAAAAGCCCGAATCAATGGCGTTAAAAACCTTTTCAAAAGAAGAGTAATACTCAATGTCGGGCACGTCAAACAATTTTTCACAGGCGGCCTGCGAATAGGCGCCCTCAATTCCCTGGCAGGCAATCTTTGCCTCTTTGGGAAATACCTTGTCGGTGGCATCAATGGCGTCCTGAATGGAACGATATAAGTGATTCCCTTTGTTGATAAGCTTGCTTTGGTATGCTTTGGATAGTTCAAAAATGATGGAATAGAGCGCGCGGGTATAGGATCGAAAATCGGCTTCACTTTTGGCGGAAATGCCGGTGAGAATCTCTCGTTCCCGCTTGGCATCAAAAACAGGCAGACCGTGCTCTTGTTTATAGGCAGCAACCTCGGCACTGGTGCGCATACGTTCTTCAAACAGCGCAATAAGGGTATGGTCGATTTCATCAATTTTTTTTCTTGCGTCAGTGAGTTCCATTTTCCTTCTCCTTTTCAGTTAAGAGGGCATCGTAAAGGGCAATCGCGCACACCGCTTCCATCACCGGTACGGCGCGGGGCACGATACAGGGGTCATGTCGTCCCCGTATCACTAATTTTGTGTTTTCCCGCTTCGATAAGCTGATGCTGTCCTGTTCTTTGGCGATAGAGGGCGTTGGCTTGATGGCTGTCCTGAAAAGCAAGGGCATGCCGCTTGTCATGCCGCCTAATACGCCGCCATGGTGGTTGGTTTTGGTCTGTATCTTGTTTTGATTCATATAATAAGGGTCATTGTTTTCGGAACCATAGAGCATGGCGGCGCCGAAACCCTCTCCAAATTCAATGCCCTTTACCGCCGGCACGGCAAAAGCCAGCCGGCTGATGGTGTTTTCAATGCCGTAAAACATATGCTCGCCTAAACCAACAGGCAGTCCCATCGCTGCACATTCAATGATACCGCCGACCGAATCGCCGTCCTTCTTCGCCTCATGAATGCGCTGTTTCATTTGTTCGCCGGCATCCGCGTTCAGTACGGGAAACTGGTCATGTAATGCAAACGAGGGAGCGAGCGGATCAAAGGGAGTGTCATAAATGTTTTGTATGGCGTAAATATGGGCGCCGATTTCAATGCCTTCGCGCTGCAAAGCCTGTAGGCAGATACCGCCGGCTATGCATAGAGGGGCGGTGAGTCGGCCTGAAAAATGGCCGCCGCCGGCCGTCTCCTGCTGTCCCTTGTATTTGACAAAGGCGGGATAGTCAGCATGGCCGGGTCTTGGAATATCAATCACATTATCGTAATCATGCGAACGGGTGTTTGTGTTTTTGATAATAGCTTTCAGCACGGTTCCGTCAGTTTGCTGATTGGTAAGACCCTCGATAAACTCGGCCTTGTCCGGTTCTTTGCGGGCGGTTGCTTCGGCGCTGCGGCCGGGCGCGCGCCGTTCCAAAAAGGCTTGCAGTTTTTCTTGGTCTATCGATTCACCGGCCGGCATGCCCTGTATCACCACACCGATTTCGGGTGAATGAGAAAGGCCGAATATTTCGATTGTTAGCTGTTCTAATTCTATTTTACTTGATCTCATAGTTTTGCAAAATCCTCAAAGAAAGTGGGGTATGATTTTTCAACGGCTTGTGCACCGGTAATCGCGACAGGCGATTCGCACAACAGAGAGGCAACTGCGGCGCTCATCGCGATGCGGTGATCGCCGGCAGAGTCCAACGTGCCGCCTTTTAGGATGCCTGTACCGATAATTTCCATGCAGTCTTCTTTTATGTTGACCGCGCCGCCCAGCCGGGTCAGCAGTTCTTGTACGGTCTGTACCCGGTCGCTTTCCTTTAGGCGCAGCCGTTCAATATGATGAATGGTCGTGGTACCCATCGCCCCGGCGGCGGTGACGGCCAGAATCGGGACCAAATCGGGTATATCGGCGGCGTCGATTTCAATGGCATGAAGGGGCGCTTTTTGGACGGTAACTTGATCCTTTTCAATTCTAACCTTGGCGCCGAAGCGTATTAAAAGCTCGATGATTTTTTGATCGCCCTGTAAGGTGTCGGGCGACAGACCGATGAGCGTGATCTGTCCGCCTAAAGCGCCGGCGCACAGCATAAAGGCAGCGTTGGACCAGTCGCCTTCTACATACACCTGACCGGGCGAGCAATATGTCTGTCCGCCGGATATCTTGAAAATGTGATTATCGAAGGCAGGATGAACACCAAACTGTGCCAGCGCGCACAGTGTCATAGCCACATAGGGGGCGGATTGCAGCGGACTTGTCAGTTCAATTTCGCTGTTTTCTGCCAGCAGGGGCAGAGCGAACAAAAGCCCCGATATATATTGAGAGGAGACATGCCCTGGCATTTGATAACGACCGGCATTTAACTGGCCGCTGATCGAAAGGGGATTTGCGCCGGGGGGACTAAGCCGGCAGCCGTGCTGGCTTAACGCATCGGTCAGCGGGGTCATGGGACGTGACGGCAGCCGGCCGTGCAGTGTGAGCAGACTCTCTTTACCGAGTGCGCCGAGAATGGGCAGAAGAAAACGCAGGGTAGAGCCGCTTTCGCCGCAGTCGCAGTTGATTTTATCTTTGCCTGTGTGCGCTGGCGTTACATAAATGCGGTCTTCTTTCTTGTCAATGTTTGCTCCCATCGTGCGAAGGCAGCTGATGGTAGCTTCTATATCAGCTGACGTGCCGTGACATTCAATTTCGGTCGGCGCATCGCTGAGTGCGGCGCAGATAAGCAGCCGATGTGCCATGCTTTTCGAGGGAATGGCGGCCAGCGCGCCGTTTATTTCTTTTTTTGATAAGGTGATGTTCATAGTCCGTTTTGAATCCAATCGAATAGATTTTCAGTGGGGACAGCGTGCATGCTGCATGTGCCGATTTTATTAGGAATAATCAGGGTGATCGAATCGCCCTCTCTTTTTTTGTCTTGCAGGGCGGCTTTCATAAGATCATCAGCCGAGTAGGGAATCGCAAGCGGAAAATGATAAGAGTCCAGTATGTGCGCTAACGCCGCTGTGCAGCCTTGCTCTGCAAAACCGAGCTTTTCGGATGCTTTGGTGATGATATGCATGCCAATCGCCACGGCATGGCCGTGTGAGATCTGAAAATGACTGCATGCTTCAATGGCGTGGCCGATTGTGTGGCCAAAGTTCAGCAGGGCGCGCAGTCCCCGGTCGTATTCATCCTGCATAACGACATCTCGTTTAATTTCAACGCAGCGCTTGATCACCTCTTCTTCCCATTCTTTCACCGGCTGCTGCCCAAGCTGTTCAAAGAACCCGGCATCGGTAATCATGGCATATTTGATGATTTCAGCGCAGCCGTCCCGGTAGATTTCATCGGGCAGGGTACGCAGCGTCAGCGGGTCGCAGAGGACAAGAGAGGGCTGATAAAACGCCCCCAGCAGATTTTTTCCTGCCGGAATATCAATCGCGGTTTTGCCGCCAACGGAAGAATCCACGCAGGCAAGCAGGGTGGTGGGAATCTGAATAAACGAAATGCCCCGTAAAAAGGTGGCGGCGGCAAAGCCGGACAGGTCGCCAACCACACCGCCGCCCAAAGCAACGATGGCGTCGGAACGGGTGAGATGATTTTGGGCTAAATAATCGATTAAATGCAGATAAGTCGTGCTGTTTTTGGACTCTTCTCCGTGCGCAAACACAAATTTGGCTGTGCGAAATCCCTCTGCCTGCAGAGATTGAATTACCGTGTCTGCATACAGCGCATTAACGGTATCATCGGTTACAAGGCAGATGGTTTGTGCTTTGCATACGTTTTTAATCAAAGAACCGCAGCGGGACAAAAGGCCTTTTTCGATCATAATATCGTACGATTTTGAGGCGTTGATATGAACTTTGTTCATGCGTGTTTTTACACCTTTCTGACAGATACGGATACACGAATAGGGCATAGGCGGCCTGATTCATAAAGAAAAGCCGCACAGTTTTCTGTGCGGCTTACCATACAATCTTTCTTAACGACTTGACGACGGTTCATCGGCAGCACAAAATTCTTTACTGTACAACGGCGTAAGTAAAGCGAAAGAAATAATATGCGCCCATAAATCGTTTCGTATCCATCATTTTTTCCATATATTGTTTCATTGGTCAATGCTTGAACCTTTATTTTTTTCAGTATAGCACCGAACCGGAAAATTGTCAAGAATTTTTGCTTATGCCAGCTTTCTGCCCATGACCACACCCATTGCCGAGGCCATCATGAGGCCTCTGGTCCAGCCTGAGCTGTCTCCCAAGCAATAGAGTCCCCCGATGTTGGTCTGTAAGTCTTCGTCCATTTTGATGCGGTTGGAGTAGAATTTCAGCTCCGGCGAATACAACAGGGTTTCAGTGGCGGCAAAACCGGGCACGACATGATCCATCGCTTTGATAAAATGTATGATGTTTGTTAAAGAGCGATAGGGCATGGCGGCGGTGATATCGCCGGCAACTGCGTCCGGAATGGTGGGCTTGACATTTGATTGGGCGAGCTCTTTCTCCCAGGTGCGTTTTCCGTCCAGAATATCGCCGTAACGCTGCACGAGTATATGTCCGTTGGCCAGCATGTTGGTAAGCTCGCCTACTTTTTGCGCATAGGCAATGGGCTGATTGAAGGGATAGGTGAAATTGTGTGAACAGAGAATGGCGAGGTTTGTGTTGTCGCTTTTCATTTCCTTGTAGCTGTGGCCATTGACAACGGCTAAGTTGTTGTCATAGTTTTCCTGGCTGACAAAGCCGCCCGGATTTTGGCAAAAGGTGCGTACTTTATTTTTGAATGGGGGCGGATAGCCGATGAGCTTGGATTCATAGAGAACCTCGTTGACCTCCTCCATGACCTCGTTGCGGACCTCGACACGCACGCCGATATCCACAGTGCCCGGCTGATGCGCAATGTCGTGCTCGTTGCAGAGCGCTTCCAGCCAGTCGGCGCCTTTGCGGCCGGTGGCCACGACAACGTGTTCGCCCTCTAGCGTGAAATGTTCGCCTGATGCAAGACGCACAAAGGATGCGCCGGTACATATCATATCCTTTACAATCAAATCGGTGCAGTCGCAGCCGAACAGAATCTCAACACCCTTGTCAATTAAATATTGCTCAATGTCGTAATAAAGCTGCTGGGCTTTTTCGGTTCCTAAATGTCGAATGGGACAATCCACTAATTTCAGGCCGGCTGTGATAGCCTTTTTGCGGATTTGTTTGACTTTTTCGGGATTGGAGACCCCTTCAATATGGGTATCAGCACCAAATTCAAGATAAATGGAATCGGTGTAGTCGATCATGCTCTGCATAAATGCCGCGCCGAGCAGATTGGGCAGATCGCCGCCTACTTCATAGTGCAGGGATAATTTACCGTCTGAAAAAGCGCCTGCCCCTGAAAAACCGGTGGTGATATGGCAAAAAGGCTTGCAGTTCATGCATTTTCCCGTCTTGTGTTTGGGGCAGCTGCGTTTTTCAACCGGCTGGCCCTTTTCGACGATTGCGATTTTCTTTTTCGACCCTTGTTTGATCATTTCAAGCGCGGTAAAAATACCCGAAGGGCCGGCGCCGATAATGATGACATCGTATTTCATTTCTTTATGCTCCTGTCCAAATGATCAGTAAATTTTTATCCTTGTGTTAAGAAATGCGGGTGAAATGAAACAGAGAATATGCGTTTGCTTCAGGTTGTGTTTCAAAAGAAAAACCTTCTTTCAAGGCACGCCCCGTATATTCTTTTCCGGTTGCTTCCTCTATGTAACGGGCGTCCTCGGGCACTTGAAAACACATGGTCAGCTTTTCGGTCGCGCCTGCCTCGGCTTTCAGACAAACAGCCAAGAGTTCATCTTTTTCCGGACTGATAAAATAATAGGAATAATAGGGCGAATCAACCGGATTGTGAACGCGGTAGAAATCGCCGTTTATAATGAGCGATTCATAACGGCGGTATTCCTGAATTTGCGCGGCAATGGTTTCTTTGACATTCTCGGGCATGTCAGGCAGCTTCATTTCATAGCCCAGCACGCCGCCGGTGGCTACGCGAAAAGCAAAGTCCAGCTTACCCGGATCGCTTGTCAGCCCATCAAAATCAGAAACATGACAGCTCATGACGCAGGGTGGATAAGCCAGGGCCGAACCGTGCTGAATTAAAATTCTCTGTTTAGGGCCGGTCATGTCGCTGGTCCAGATTTGTGTGGAGTATTTCATCATGCCGAGGTCGTACCGTCCGCCGCCGCCCGAGCAGTTTTCAATCATAACCTGCGGAAAGCGATTTTGGAACCAGCGGAAAAGGCGGTATACGCCCAACATATAGCGAAAAGAGGTTTCGTCCTGCTGCTCGGCCGGCAGCGCCGGGGAAGCAACCGAACACATGTGGCGGTTCATATCCCATTTGATATAATCAATGTCAAGATCGCCCAGTGTTTGTTCAAAAAGATCTTCTAAATAATCAATCACTTCGGGATTGGCAAAATCCAGCACCAGCTGATGCCTGGAGAGCAGCAACTCGCGTCCCGGTGCCTGCAAACACCATTCAGGGTGCTTTTGGTATAATTCGCTGTGCGGGTTTACCATTTCCGGCTCAATCCAAATGCCGAATTTGAGGCCGGTTTCTTTAATCTGCCGAATGAGAGGGGCAAGGCCGTTCGGGAATTTCTTTTTATGTACAAACCAATCGCCTAAGCTGGTGGTGTCGTCATCCCGTTTTCCGAACCAGCCGTCATCCATAACCAGCATGTCAATGCCGCAGTCGGCCGCCGCTTTGGCATAGCGCAGCATCTCTTCCTGGTCAATGTCAAAATAAGAGGCTTCCCATGTGTTGAGTACGACCGGGCGGGGGATTATCGGGTCTTTCGGCAGGATATGCTGGCGGATGAAACGATGAAAGCGAACCGACATGCCGTTCAGTCCCTCCTGCGAGCAGGTCATGACCGCTTCGGGCGCGTCAAAGGTTTGAGAAGGGGCGAGCAGAAAACCGAAATTTTCTTCGCCAAGGCCGGTTTGAATGCGGATGCGTCCATTCGGGTCTTTTTCAATTTCATTGAGAAAGCTGCCGCTGTAGACAAAATTAAAGCCGTATACAAGGCCGTGGTCTTCATCGGCCGTATGCTCGCATACCGCCATAAAGGGATTAAACTGGTGGCTGGAAGCGCCCCTGCGTGAACAGACGCTCTGCATACCAAAACCGACATGTTCTCTTTGGTAATGCCGTTCGGTGGCATGGCCGCCGTACAGCGTGATATAGTCGAAATCGCCTTCTTCGATATCCAGCGTCAAAGACATGGCCTTTTCTAATTTGACTGTCTGCGTTCCTTGGTTCTGCAGGGTAAAGGATCTTGTAATGATGTCCGCATCGGCGAAAACGGTATAGAATAAGGAGAGCTTGCAGCCGGTGAGGTCGTCTTTCATATTGATGATCAGTGTTTGCGTGTTTTCATCCGGCTCGGCAAAGGGCAGTCCGTTCGGCGTCCGCCGTCCTTTTATTATTTCATAATTCTCGTATTCAAACGAAGTGACGCTATTGCCGTCCTGATTGCGGATTTTGATGGCGGCTGTTCTGAAATCACCGTGGCCGAAAAAGGGACATTCGCTGAGGGCGCAGTCGGGTGAAAAGACCATGCCGTATTTCTCGTAATAAGGGGAAAAGGAACGGTAATGTTTGGGAATTTCACCGCTGTATTCCTGCTGTCTGCTGCCATAGTAAAGATGGACGGGAAAGCGGTGGTCGTAAAGCGCGAACACATAGGCTGTGTTCTTGGTCTCGATAATGAATTTTTCTTGGTCAAAGCGGATAGACATTGCAAATTCCTGCCTTTCTTGCCGTGTATAGGATGATTTTGTATTTATGCTTGGATTTGAACGGCTGTTTTTAATGCCAGTTCGATCATCTTGGTGAAGGTGGTTTGCCGCTCTTCGGCAGAGGTTGCTTCGCCGGTTACCAAGCTATCCGAAATAGTCAGAATGGAAAGCGCTTTTTTTCCGGCGCGCGCTGCGTTCAGATAGAGCGCGGCGGTTTCCATTTCAACACAGAGCACGCCCATTTGCGACCAGCGGGCAATCGGGGAGAGAGGATCGTTTATATCAGTTGTTTGATCGCTGTAGAATACATCGGAGGTAAATACGCTGCCGACATGATAAGCCATACCGGCTTTTTCGGCCTGTTCGGCTCCGATACGCAAAAGATCAAAGCTTGCCGTGGGAGCCAAAGTGCCCTCGGTTTTGAACTGATGGGCATAGTTTGAATCGGTGGCGGCTGACTGGGCCAGCACGATATCGCGCACCTGCACGCGCGGATTCATTGCGCCGGCAGAACCAACGCGTATAATGTTGTCAACGCCGAAAATGTTATAAAGCTCATACGAGTAAATGCCCATCGAAGGCATGCCCATGCCCGAGGCCATGACCGAAATTTTGGTTCCGTTGTAAAGTCCGGTGTATCCCTGCACACCGCGTACATTGTTAATGAGCACCGGGTTTTCAAAAAAGGTTTCGGCAATAAATTTTGAGCGCAGCGGATCGCCGGGCATCAGAACGGTTTTTCCGAAATCATCCGGCTTGGCATCAATATGGGGGGTGGGATAGGGTTGTTTCATAAGAGGGCCGCCTTTCTTGGTTTTAGGGAGATGTATAAGAGGGGTTTGCTTGCTTTGCTTAGTGGTTCTTTTTAATTACTAAAAGTTTTATTCATTAAATATCTAAATCCATTATATACTACGTCTTTTTTATAGTCAATATTGAAAAATGAGAATTGATCATATATAATACATTTTGTGATGAATCAATTATTTCAGAAAAAAGTTGTCTATTATACCGACGAATTGCAGGATGATTTTGCGATTACCCGAAATATAACCAAGCCAAAAGAACCGACGGGCGGTCGTTTTTACGAATCATCGTCTTTTGTCAAAAAACCGATTGTATGGCTTTTATATCGGGCGGTGGCGACGCCGGTTTGCTGGATTTACAGCCGGGTGTTTCACGGTGTACGGGTGAAAAATAGAAGTGTTATTTTAAAGCTGCGGGGCGGCTGCTTTTTATACGGCAATCATACACAGAACGTGATTGACGCTTTTTTGCCGACGATTGCTGCTTTTCCCAAACGGTGCGATGTGATTACCGCGCGGGACGCGGTGTCTTTACCGGTGATTAAGCATGTGGTGCCCGCGCTTGGCGGCGTTCCTTTACCCGAAACCTATCGGGATGTGCATTCGTTTATGGAATCAATCCGCCGGCGGTTGAAAAAAGGACATGCCATTGCCATTTATCCCGAGGCGCATATTTGGCCGTATTACAATAAAATACGTCCCTTTAGCGAGGCTGCGTTTACTTATCCCTGCCGATTTGGCGTGCCGGCTGTTCCTTTTACAGTAACATACCGCAAGCGAAAAATTTTGTCTTTTTTGCCGCCGGTGGTTACCGTGGTGATTGGCGAGCCTGTTTTGCCGGATGCATCGCTTGGCAAAAAAGAAGCGATGAAACAGATGCGCGATGCGGTATATGAGCAAATGTGCAGGGCGGCGGAAGAAAGCTACGCGCATATTGAGTATGTAAAAAGAGACATGGATGCGAACCCAATTTACGAAAAAAATGTTGAATGAATTACCTTTAATACAAGCAAAATCGATTTTATCTCCATATATGGCCAACGGCTGGTTCGGCGCACACTATAATATGAACTTATATCGGGGCTGCCCGCATGGATGCATCTATTGCTTCAGCCGGAATGAGTGTTATCAGATTGATCAGTTTGATCAGGTGCGCGGCAAAAAAGATGCCTTATCGATTTTGGAGCGGGAACTCAAAACCAAGAAAAAAGGGGGTGCTGTGCTGACCGGTTCCATGAGCGATCCATATAATCCCTTTGAAGCAGAACAGCGCACCATGCGCGGTGCGTTGGCGCTGTTTAATCAAATGCATTATGGTGCGATCATTTTGACAAAATCGGATTTGGTGCTCAGGGATATCGATCTGCTTTGCGCGATCAAACAGCATTCGCCGGTTGCGGTGAATTTTACGATCACTTGTGCATCTGATTCGCTTGGTGCGGTTTTAGAGCCTTATGTATGTCCATCCAGCGCCCGGTTTAAAGCTATAAAAGCACTCACCGAGGCAGGCATTCCCTGCGGCATTTTGCTGATGCCTGTGCTGCCGTTTATTAACGATACGCTGGAAAATATCATAGGCATTGTCGAGCAGGCTGCATTATCGGGTGCTAAATGGATTGAAGCCGGTTATGGCTTTTGCGTGACTCTGCGAGCGAATCAACGCACATATTTTTATGAACAGCTTGACCGCCTTTATCCCGGCATGAAAGAAAGATATAAAAAGGCTTTTGGCGGGGCGTATGCGTGCTATTCACCCCATGACAAAGAACTCAAAAAACAATTTCAAATTGCTTGTGATCAGCATCATATTCTTTATCAGAGCGAGGCGATGGCCCGTTTGATCCATCAAGGTTATGAAGTGGTTCAGCTTTCTTTTTTCGATTGATGTTCTCAGGACAGGAAAATCGGTTTGCACCAGTGAATGATTGTTTATTGCGGTGGTTTGATGGTTTTGTGACAAGGCCGCAGGATGCCAATGGGGGTTGACTGGGTGCTTTGCCCTAAAGGATTTTGACGGAGCAGTTTTTTATAAATAGAAACGTCTGTTTTCTGATCAGACGTTCCCAAAATTTCACAGCCTAAATCGTTTGCATCGATAATCAGAACCGTATTCCCGCCTAACCTGTCGGAAATGTCACAGGCCGTGCGGCAGGGATCGGCCGGGGCCAGCACGATATATTTATTGTATGGCGGCAGGGTGTAGGAACACGGGCCGTCGATGGCGGCGGCCTTTCTACCCGCTATTTTGTAAAACCAGCCGTGCCGATGCAGCAATTTACCAACCATGCCGGCGAATGCAGCGACGAGTATGCGCACAAGTCCTGTTTCGTCAATGGCACATTGCATGGTTTCGGGCATGGCGAGGCCTATTCCGTTGGCAGAACGTTTGACACAGCGGCTTAGCATACGTGCGACGAAACCTGCTTTGATTTTATCTGCCTGATAGGCCCGCCCCTCAGTACAAGCAACCATTTTTTCGCTGATAAAAACAATATCTTCTTTTGTGATCAAGGGCGATACGTATTGGTCGATTATATGGAAAAGAGAGTCGTTTTTGGTAATGGTATGAGTTTTAATGGCATAACAACTGTATTTGTTTGCGTCAATCGTTACAAATTCATCTTTGCCGGGATTGACAATTAGTTTTTTCTCCATTTTGTTATCCTCCTGTTCTGTTTGGGAGAATAACATATCAGAGATTTGAATTTCTATGGTTTTGCGCCAAACAAAACAAAAACTGCCTGAACAGAGAACTGTTTTCTCGTTTCAGGCAGTTTTTATTCGTTTCAGGCATCAGTTGTCCTTTGTTTTAAAAACAGTCAGACACTGCACAAATTGTGTATCGGAAAAATATGAATTTAAGATTAGATTGTCATAATTTTCAATTATTTTTTTGATAATCAAAAGGCCGCGTCCTCTGTGAATTCCCTTTTCGGTGGTTCCTGCAATGACGCCTTTTTCTTTTACGGCGGGACGAACTTCATTGGCCACAATAATGCTTGTGCCATTCTCATCTTCGCGAATATTGATGCGCAGGTGTTTCTTTTCGCAAAGCAGAGCTTCTTCGGCTGCATTATCGATTAAAACACCTAAAATTCTGACAATATGACCGCATCCTTCGATGTGAGAAGGGGCAATAGCAGCATCGACATGTACGCCCATTTCAAGCAATTCTGTCATTTTATAATAGAAAAACGATTTTAATCGATTGTCGCTCAATACAGACAATTTTGCGATTAAATCGCTTTTGATCACTGTTTGCTGCAAAAAGGGGACAATATTTTGGGCGTAAAATTCTTTCATTTCCTGATCATCACTTTGATCGACAAAGTGACCCATGGTCAAGAATACGTTTTTTAGATCATGCCGTATATCCTGCATGTTTTCCAACGTTTTTTCCAGATCATCGCTATATGCGGCCAGCTCGCTTTCTGCATTTTGAGCCAGATTCATATTTTCTTTCATAGAGGCTGCTTTAAACAAAAGGCCAATATAAACAGCGGCCGCGAAAATAATCAGTATACGGAGCATGCGGGTATTTAACGGACTGATTTGACTCATCGTGTCAAATGAATCGAAAAAAAGCAGCAGAATCATAAAAAAGGCAAGCACATAGGCACTGAGCCCGGCGAATTTATGCTGTACAAGTGAAAAACGGCTGGTATTGATTTGAAAAAAACAAGTGGCAAACTTTACAAATGCGGCGAAAACGCCAACAAACAAAGCACTGAATATTAATATTAAAAGGAATTTTTGCAAAGCGGAAAGCGAAAAACGCCATCCAATGTCATAATATAGCGGCATGAGCTTGGTTGTGGCAGCATCGTAGATAGAGAGCAAAATAGCCGTGCATAGCGATACAGCGATTATTTTAGCAAAATAATCTTTGATAGGTGCATGCTTAAGCCAAAGAATCAGCACCAAATCCAATAAAAAGAAAACCGAAAAAAAGGAGGGGGCCGCAAAAAAATTCAGATATAGTTTTTCTGTGATCATCAGGCACGCTAACATGATATAAGAAGCCCGGCTTAATGGCAGCTGATGTACCAGCGCTGTAAAAGCGCACAGCATGATGATACTGATTATATTTAATGTGCTATAGGTGCTCCAGCGGGTTTTCGACAAGATGGCCAGTGCGGCTGCCAGAAAAAACAGGGCATACAGAATAAAGTAAATTATTTTTCTTAGGTCTTTTTTAGCCATTTTTTGATCTCCGAACGCATTTTTAACGAGCACGGTATCTCGCTTTGGTCTGACATGACAATATAGCCGCCGCGCATGCCGATCATATGCGATTGATTCGCCAAAAAGGAGCGATGCACCCTCACGAAATTATCGTCCAGTTTTTTTGCTTCGTTATCAAGCGTGCTGATTACGGTAATAACAGAACCGTTATCGGTACGATAGGTAATGCCATGTGAAATGCCTTTTTCAGATTCAAGATATAGTATATCCTGCATGCATAACTCCGCCTGTTCACCAACTCCGGTTTTCAGAGAGATGATACGCCTCTCATAAACATCTGCATGCTCTTCGGCAGAGAGTCTTAATGCCATTTGTATATATCGGCCAATAGAATCTGACAGCTTTTTTATATCACAGTCTTTTTCTAAAAAGCCAAAAGGCTCCGTGCCGCTTTTCAGCACCTTCATGGCCAGCTCGCTGTGGTTAGTGGTATAAACGATTTTGGCTTTACTGCCGCGTTTTTTGAGGGCGGCTGTGATGTCTATGCCGTTGGGTTGATTGGCGCCGTAATCAATATCCATAAAAAGAAGGCTGTCGCCGTCAATATCAGATAGGCGAAGCAATTCGGCCCCTGAACGGGCCGCGCCGCTAAGCTTTGCATTCAGCTTGTTATCGGCAATAATGTGCTCAACCACTTCTTTTTCCAGCGACAGAAAAAAGGGGTCGTCATCGCTGAGAAATATTTTTATCATGTGCCGGTTCTTCCTTGCATGGCTATAAGATCAGTGTTTTTAAAATTGGCTGATAGACAGGCTCTCGTCGTCTTCGCCCTTGGTAATGGCTTTAATCACAACGGGATATTTGATTTTTTCATTGACTTTGACAATCACTCGTTCACCCACTTTTTTGCCTAAAAGAGCAGCACCCAAAGGCGATTCTTTGGAAATGCAATCTTTAAGGACATTGTTCCGAAGAGTGGTAACGATGCGAATGGTGCGGTTTTCATCATCCTCTTCATAATAAATTTCCACTTCATCAAAAAGGCCCACTTCGTCTTGTTTTGAATCGGTAGAAATGACAACGGCCGTGTCGATCATGGTTTGTAAATAGTGAATGCGGCTGTTGTTCCGGTTCAGTTCCCGCTTAGCCGAACGATATTCGTCATTTTCGCTCAAATCGCCGAGTTCGCGGGCTGATTTGACCGCGCTTCGCAGTTTGGGTGCTAAAACTCCTTTGCGGTAGTCAATTTCTTCTTTCATTTTTTGTATATCAATTTTGGTGAGTTCATCGCGCATAGCCTTTATCTCCTGTTTCGTGCATTTACTTTATATTTTTAAAAACGGGTTTTAAATTTTGGTATTGCTTGGATATAAATTGATCATCATAAGTTTTGTCTAAAAAGACGTCGATTGCGCCTTCGGCCTTTTTGCCGGCGGCCCGTTCTTCCATACGTGCCAAAACGGCAGCTGACAACAGCATATCCGCTGAGAGGAACAGCGCCAGCAGGATGGAAATGATTTTGCCGGGGCGCACCGGTATTTTTTCAATCAGGCAGGAAAGATGGGGATAAATGCCTTTGACCCATAACAAGGCCAGCAATCCCCAGAAGCCGCAGTAAAGCAAATTGATCCGTCCGTTGATATTAAAGGGAATGCCGCTGTAATCCCAGAAAACGCTGCCAAAGAAAAATTCGGTAAATACGCTGCAGGCGTATTCATATACGCCGCCGATGAAGAGTCCGCCCAAGAAAATGTATCGGTCGCTCTTTTGGTTCCAGCCATAAAGAACCATGGTCAGCACGACCGCGCCAAGTCCCCATACAACGCTGAAAGGGCCGTAGATTAAACTGCTGCGGTTCATGAGAACACCGGTGGTTATATACATAAAGACAATTTCGGTGAAACAGCCGATGACCGAGCCGATGACAAAAATCCAAAATAATTTATAAAAGCTTTTTCCTGCTCCAAATCGGGTGGTTTTATCAGATGAATTTTCTTGTTTAGTGATTTTGGCTTGATTTTTCTCCAGGTGCTTTTGCAATCGACGAACGCTTCGTTTGGTTTTGTTGAGGTTGTAAAAGGAAGCGATTGCCCGACTGACCTGCTTTTTTAAATGAGAGATTTGTTCGGACATAGACTGCATCTGCTTGCTTTCGCGGATGATGCCATGTACGCCGATCACAGTGAAGAGAAAATCGAATACGATGAGCACCAGTAAAATGATCACAACGGCAACACGTATATGAAAATGTACAGCATTTAGGGCGCGTGCAATCTGCGGATGAATCCATTTCACAACTACCGCGCTGGCAATGCCCTTAATAACTATTGACGAAAAACAGGTATAACCTAAAATGTGCCATCTGTGATTTGAATAGTCCCACAGTCTGGCATGCAAAATTTTATCAGAGGCTAAGCAGAGGATCGTTTCGGTGACGCCGCTGACAACACATAAGCTGAAAGCCGTAAAAACAAAATCGTTTTTATTTGGCTCTAAAAAAAAGACGCCTAAGACGGGAATGAGTCCATAAAGCACCATCATAGGGCCGAAAAGCAAGCCGCGGTTGACAAATTTTCGATGCTTGATCGAATAAATCATCGTTTCGCACAGCCACCCGGCAAATGCATAAATAAAAAAATAAAGGATATAGTTAATCATCGTCATTCTCCCACGATTCAATAACATTAAGTATAATATAATGAGCAGACTTTGTCAATTCACGTCCTTTGAAAGAAAATCACGAGAAAAAGACTGCTGCGGTGCTTTTACACATACATATGAAAATGAAGAGCAATATTTGTATTGGTCAGTGAAAAAAGAGGCAGAAATAATTAAAAGAAAAAATGCACTTGTGAATTTGTGTAATTTGTGATAATATAAAGTCAATTACCGAGGGAGGATTTTTGTATAATGCCAATAAAAATCAAAAAAATATTAACTGGATTGCTGGCTTTTATGCTTTTGCTGTTCCAAATGCCAGCGGTCATAAGCGCGGCGTCTATTGACGATGCGATAGTAAGCAGTGAACCGGCGCCTATTACGGCGGCACCGGTGCTTGACGGCGATGACGGGCGGGTGGGCGATACCATTACGGTCACGGTCAAAAACGGCATCAATTACCTTTTTTTGCCTTCTTGCGCCAATGCCTCTAAGGTCGCAGTTTGTTATACGGGCAGTGAGGCGCTGTATAATGAAAAAACAGGAAAGACCATTCAAAACGGACAAACCGATGTCTATGACTTTTCGGCAGGCGATGTGTGTTTATATGAGTATAACGCCTCAAAAGATCAGTATACCAAATACAGCCTGCGGGTGATGAAATCGGCCGAGGTCTCGTCCTTGCATTTTACGATTGATGATGTGCCGGGCGAAAAGGACATTTTGGAATATCTGCATGCCAATAAGGAAAACCGAACGACCGGCGCGCTTGTGATGATGAATGCGGCCGGAGAGGTCGTTTATAACGGCGGGGTGGATACCTTTAAGGGCCGCGGCAACACTTCGTTTGTGGCGCCGGGCATTGTGCCGGACAAAAAATCATATAACTTTAAGCTCGGCAAAAAGGCGGAACTGATTGACGGCGCCGGAAAAATGAAAAAATGGTCTTTGCTGCATATGCGTGTTTCCACGGCTTATTATTATGACTGGACGGGTATGTGTGCACGTCTTGGTTTTCAGACTTACAATCAATTAGCTAAGGAAAATCGCTTCGATATGCGGGCGGAATATGTGGATGTGTATATTAATCAGGAATACAGAGGCACCTATATTCTCACCGAACGCATGGACGTGAACGCGGCGGTTGATATTTCCAAGCAGGACGATTATGTACAGTCTGAATCCTCAGCCAAAACAACTGTTAAAGATAAACAGGATGCGGCTATCCAAGCGGGCATTCAGTATTACCGCTATACCACCGATGCGGCGCCGATTCCTGATAGCGGCTACGATATCACCGGCGGCTATTTGTTAGAGGTGCATTTCGGCAGCCTTGAGGACTGTGGTTTTGTAACCAAAAATGGGATGTATGTCAATATCAAAGCGCCGGAAGCCTGCACAAAAGAGCAGGTGCAGTATATTGCCAAATATGTGCAGGACTTTGAAAACGCACTCATGTCTGATACTGGTTATAACAGCGAAGGCAAATATTATACCGAATATATCGATGCAGAGAGCTTGGCATCTTTGATTTTAACCTATGCGTTTTATCAGAACTGGGAGCTGTTCCGAACCAGTACCTATATGTATAAGGATACGGCCGATTCTGCTCACAGCACGCTGACGTTTGGTCCGGCGTGGGACTTTGAGACCGGGGATTATATCCTGAAAAACGATAAAACTCTTTTTGGCACCCATAATGTTTATTCGGATAAGCAGCAGTATGTTTGGTTGGAACCGCTTTGGCAAAAAGGGGATTTTATGAGTCTGGTGTTTGCCAAAGAAAAAGAGTTGAACGCTCTCATGACGTCCGTTTTAGCCGATGAAGCGGGTTCACCGGATGCATTGCCGGAGGATGTTTTTACCGCGTCCGAACTCATTGAGGGGGCGATGGCGTCTCAGGCGATGAACTGGGCACGCTGGGATTTTAAGAAGATTATAGATGGCTTGTCCGGCCATGCAGGCAAAGAAAATACATTTGCATATTTTGCTGATCAGTATCGGTCCGCGCTGCAAACAAGACTGCAAAACTGGACAGCGCTTTGGGATGACAGCCAATATTTGCTTGGCGTCAGTATCGCCGGTTATCGCGACGCGGACGGCAAAATTAAACTGGTCAGCCATGTAAACACGACCCAAGAGGTGTCGTATACCTGGTATAAACTAAATGAGAACAAAACGGCGTACATCCCAATCGACGGCGCAGACGGTGCAACACTTCTTGCAGAGGATGAGGGGATTTATTATTGCGTTGTCTCCGGCAAGAATAATGCTTGTTACCGTCAGGCAAAAGGGTCTGTTTTCTCTAAAGAAATAATTAGCATGACAGCCTTATTTGATACAGCGAACGCCGTGAATGAGGGCGAGCATCCGGACTGCGAGCATGAAACAAGCGAATGGAAGCGAACCGTGCAGCCCACTTGTGCGAAAGAAGGTCTTGAAGAGCAAATTTGTACACAGTGCGGATTTGTATTGGATACACGAACTGTATCTAAAGCGGCGCATACGCCGGGTGAGTGGGAGATTGTCACAGCACCCACTACGGAAGAAGAGGGACTGCAAACTAAATCCTGCACCGTGTGCGGCGAGGAACTGGAAAGACAGGTGCTTGACCGGATCTATGTGAATCCATTTACGGATGTGGATACAGAGGAATGGTATGGCGCGGCCGTGCAGTATGCCGTGCAAAATCAACTCTTTTTCGGGTTTTCAGATACGATATTTTCTCCTGATACATACATGACACGCGGCATGTTAGTGAGCGTGCTGGCGCGTTTGGAGGGAATTGAGGTTGACAACAGCCAAAAGCCTGCCTTTGATGATGTCGAGCGGGGCATCTGGTATAACGGCGCCGTGATTTGGGCAGCCGAGCATGATCTTGTTGCGGGCACCAGCAAAACGACCTTCGAGCCGGAAGAAAATATCACCAGAGAGCAGACTGCCGCGATTCTATATCGCTATGCCTTGTATAAAGGATATGATTGTACAGAGAAAAACAGTATCAGTCATTTTTCTGATTATCGCAAAGTCAGCTCTTATGCGGTACCGGCCTTGTCTTGGGCTAATAAACATAAGATTGTGAACGGGACATCTAACACCGTGCTTGACCCATCTGGTTTTTCGACCCGTGCGCAGGTTGCTTTAATGATGATGAATTTCTGTCAGGCGTATAATCATTCATGAGGAATAAGTGAGATAAAAAAAGAACAGGCCGTTTTAAGAGCCTGTTCTTTTTGGCCATGAGCACCATTTGTTTTTTGGTTAATTTGCCTATGACAATTTGACAATAAAAGTGGTAAACTATAGATAGTAAAAAGAATGGGAGAACCATGATGTATAGAATTGACGATACCGTCATATATGGTACGGCTGGCGTATGTAAAATCGAAGCACTTGAGGAACGGGAATTTAGCGGCGAAAAAAGAAACTATTATGTGTTAAAGCCCCTTTTTCAAGAGGGCGCCAAAACCTATGTGCCGATTGATAATGAAAAATTGGTGTCTAAAATACATCATATTTTATCAGTGAATGAAGCAAAGCAGCTGGTTCACACATTATCAGCCGAAGAAATGAACTGGGTCGTAAAAGACAACGAAAGAAAACAGCTTTATGCCGCTGCTTTGGAAAAGGGCGATCGCAGAGAGATCATCGCGCTGGTGCGGGCTGTGCTGAAGCATAAAAGTGAACAAATGGAAAAAGGGAAAAAGCTGCATATATGCGATGAGCATTTTCTCATGCAGGCGCTCAAAATTTTATATGATGAGTTTTCATTTGTTCTTCACATCAGCCGCGAAGAGGTGCTGCCCGTTCTCATGGGTGAGAGGGAACTTTCTGTGTAAAGGGAAGTTTGACTAGGCGGTTATTCGGTTTTGTTTTTTACATATTGTTTGATCATTTGCTGCATGTGGACAGCGGACTTTTTGACAAAGGTTTGATAATCTGATTCCGCACCGTCTCCTGCACCGTCTGAGATGGCTCGAATTAGGCAAAAGGGAATCTGATTGACATAACAAATCTGCCCGATGGCGCCGCCCTCCATTTCGCAGGCAATGGCCCCGAAGTGCTGCTGGAGCAGCGCTTTTTTTTCTGAATTTGCGATAAAACAATCGCCCGAAGCAATCGTGCCTTTCCAGACGGGAAAATGGCATGTCTTAGCTGTTTGATAAAACGCCTCTGTCCGGTTTGCATCGCAGGGCAGGAAAACTTGATTAATGCCCGAAATAAGACCGAGCGGATCGCCCAGGGCGGTGGTGTCGATGTCATGCTGGCATATCTTATCGGCCACGACGATGTCACCAATATGCAGCGATGGCGACAGCCCGCCGGCCACGCCGATGTTAATAAGGCAGGTCGGGTGATAGTGTAAAATCATCGTTTGCGCGCACAGTGCGGCAAACACTTTGCCAATGCCGCAGACAGCGGCTACCGCCTCTTGCTCTCCAATCGTTCCGTGCCAATAGGTGACACCGCTGATCGTTTGCTGCTCTGCTTGCTGCATATTGTCGATGAGATCCTGAATTTCGATTTGCATAGCGCCGATGATGCCGATCATGTTTGTTTCCTTTCCTTTGGTGACATGCGGGATAATACGTGATTTTTGTCCCTTATGCTTGATTCTTTTCTTATTTCTTCGATTTTATCATATTGTGCGGATTCAGTCAAGAAATTGCAAAGTCATGAATTTATAGTTGACGATTTACATTCTTTGTGATATAATAAGCCAGTCAAAGATAAAACAGCGCCAATAAGATGTCCGGCGTTAATTGATTATCATAATATAGGGGTATCGCCAAGCGGTAAGGCACAGGATTTTGATTCCTGCATTGCGCTGGTTCGAATCCAGCTACCCCTGCCAATGTAGAGACCTATCGAAAAAAGCTGTTATTGCTTTATCGATAGGTTTTTGTTATTATAATATTATAGTCTATAAGAAAACATAAAAAGGATAAGGAGGTAACAAACGTGCAAAAATTGAACCATCCGGTGGAAAAGTGCATTGAAACGCTTCTTTATAATGGCGTTGAGTTTGAAGTGCTTGAACGTCCCGAAGTGTTATGGGTCGGCTGTATTGATTACGCAAGAAATAACAAGGATGAATCTGATATCGGAGCGACGTTGGAGCGTTATCAAAAGTTGATCGAAGTTCCGAAGAAGGAATTGATTAATCCGGACTGGAGTGCCGCACTTTCCATTAATTATTGCGCCGACAAGCCGTGCGGTCTCATGTTTGCTCAAGAAACATATTCGGATAAACAGGACGAACGATATGACCTGTTTACACAGCCAGGCGGTTTGTGGCTGCGTATACGCAACGATAGAAACGCAGCCGCACTTCTTGGCAAAGAAAGCGCAGAGGTTCATGAATATTTTTCGGATGAACGGAAAATATTGCGCACCGTCGCTGAAGCTAATCATTATAAGCAGAATTTTGAAGTTTGTGTTGAGGTGGAATATAATTGTCACGCTGAATACCATACCCCGCCCCACACTGCTTATGCCTATATTCCTATTATAAAAGCGTAAGGAGAAACACCTGTTTACATGGGGTTAAGCTTGTTACAATAAATGTTAGGAGATCTTTTTTGTTAATCATTCTGTTTTGTAAATGGAGCGGGACAAGCGTATATCGCTTGTCCCGCTTTTCTTGTCTGCACAGCCATGGCATTTGCTTATAGATGTTATGTGGTTTAGAGGCGGCGTTTTTTCATCTCTTGTTCTATAGAAAGAACAATGTTGCTCATATCTACCCCCAGCGCCTGGCTGATTTTATATAAGGTTTCCAGAGTGGGCTTGCGTTCCCCGCGCTCGATGGCGCTTAGGTGGGTTCGGCCGATATCCGCTAAACCGCTTAATACTTCTTGTGTGATTCCTTTGTCCTGTCTGTATTTGGCGATGACCTCGCCCACGATCATTGGGTCTAAACGCATGTCGCTCATGGCAGCTTTCCTTTCAAAAAATAACCGGCGCCGGTGCGCTGACCGTTTTGTCAACATCTATCTTTTTGCATAGAAGTAGGTACGCTTTCCGCGCTGCCGCCTTGTAGAAAGTGTAGCCTAAAATGAGTGTTATTATGAATACAAATGTTGACAAAAGAACACGTATGTGTTATTATTTTCACAGTTATTTGTATTTGAGGAAAGGAAGGCCGGTGAAAAGAGAAAAGAAGATCGAAAGACTTGACAATGAAATAGAATTTAGTATCATGTATAAATGAAGTAACAGCAGTTAAGAAAGGGAGATGAAGAATGAAGCTTGCATTAGAGAACATACAAAAAAGCTTCGGTGAAAAACGAGTGTTAAAGGGCGTTTCTTTAACGGCAGAGGGCGGCAAGGCGTTTGGCTTGCTTGGCCGAAACGGCGCGGGCAAAACGACGTCTATTCGTATTTTGATGGGTGTGTTTCCGGCTGACAGCGGTCAGATTTTGCTGGACGGCAAACCGCTTGACAACAGCCAAATTGGTTTTGGTTATTTGCCCGAAGAGCGCGGCCTTTACCCGAAAAAGAAGATTATTGACCAGCTTGTTTATTTTGCCGAGCTGAAGGGCATGTGCAAAGCGGACGCTGTTAAGGGTGTGGACAAATGGCTGGAACGGCTTGGCATGACCGAATATCGAAATAAACGATTGGATGTGCTATCCAAAGGAAATCAGCAAAAAATCCAGCTCATTACCGCTTTGGTGCACAATCCGCAGATTGTGATCTTAGACGAGCCCTTTTCGGGCTTGGATCCGGTGAATGCTATGCTGCTCAAAGAGGTGGTCAGAGAACAGATTGCCAAGGGGAAAATTGTGTTGTTTTCCAGCCATCAAATGAGTTATATTGAGGAATTTTGCGACAGCATCGCGATTCTGCATGATGGAACGGTTGCGCTGCGCGGCGATCTGTATGACATCAAACGTCAATATAAAAGAGACAAATTAGTGGTTCGTTCTGCCGAAATCGATAAGCTGATCTCCGCTTTTGCGGCGCAGGCCACAAAACGAAGCGACAACGAATTGTTAATCCAGCTTTCTTCTCCTGATGAAAAACAGGAAATAATGAAGCAATTGACAGCGCAGTTCGACATCGATGAAATCAAGGTGTTTGAGCCGTCTTTAAACGATATTTTCGTTGAATATGCAGGCAATGAAGGACAAGGAGGCAGTCGGTCATGAAACAATTTAAAACCATTTTGGGCTTTGAGCTGACCAATTACTTTAAAAACAAGATTTTTGTGGGGGTTACCCTCTTTTTGGTGGCCGTGATTGCGGTGGTGATGTTTTTTCCGCGTTTGTCTGCCGCTCTGACAAGTGAAGAATCAGCTGAGCAAGAGCGGGCGGTCATGTTGGTTGAAACCCGTGAGGGTGAAAACGCAGCGCTGATTGAACAGACGTTCGCCGCCGCTTTTCCGGCCTATGAGGTGCACATGAGCGGGTTCGATGTGACCGAGCTGCAAGCGCCAATCACCGCCGGCGAAGCAGACTGTGCATTTTTCATTGAGAGTCTTACGTCCTATACCTATTATGTCAATAATCTTTCCCTATATGATACAAACACTGACATAGCTGATGAAGCGCTGCGCAACATTTACCGCGTCAGTGCAATGAGTGCGCAGGGGTTGCCGGCCGATGAGGCCGCGGCCATTTTGTCGGCGCCCATCGAGCACCGTGTCGAGACGTTCGGCAAGGATCAGTTTCAGAATTATTTCTACACATATATCATGATTTTTGCTTTGTATATGGTGATTTTGCTGTATGGCCAGATGGTGGCCATGAGCGTGGCAACCGAAAAAAGCTCTCGCGCGATGGAGGTGCTCATTACCAGCGCCCGTCCGGTGGCCATGATGTTCGGCAAAGTGATTGCGGCTTGTCTTGCCGGCTTGGTGCAGCTTGTGTGCATATTCGGCTCGGCCTTTTTCTTCTTCCGTATCAATCAGTCTGATTGGGGAGATAATCCCATTATTCATTCTATTTTTAATATGCCTGCGGAGCTGCTGCTCTACATGTTGTTATTTTTCGTGCTTGGCTTTCTTATCTATGCTTTTCTGTATGGCGCGGTTGGTTCCACCGCTTCCAAGTTAGAGGATATCAACACTTCGGTCATGCCGATCACCATGCTGTTTATTATTGCCTTTATGGTGGTGATTTTCTCGATGTCCAGCGGCAATGTGGATAATATCTGGATGTTAATTTGCTCGTATATTCCGTTTACCTCACCCATGGCTATGTTTACCCGTATCGCCATGAGCACAGTGCCTGTGTATGAAATTGTGATCTCGATTGCCATACTCATCGGCTCGGTTTTTGGGGTGGGCGTATTGTCTGCCAAGATTTACCGGGTTGGTGTGTTGCTGTACGGCACAACGCCCAAGATCGGCTCGGTGTTAAAGTCGGTTTGGAAAGCGTAAAAGAGTTGTATTTATGAAAAAACAGTTTATATCGGATGGATATAAACTGTTTTTTTCAGAAACAAGATGAAATGGTTAAGAAATGAACAGATTTATGTAATAAAGCATAAAGAGCATTAAGAAATTGAATGGTTGTATTTTAAGATTGTTTTTGTATACTGTTATCAAGATAAATTATTAGCATATAAGAAAGGACAGCAAAGATGAAAAAAATCCTAATATTGATGCTGGCGGTGGTTCTTTTCGCGGCCGGCTGTCAGAAAGCTGAAACCGAGAGCGAGCCGGAAACGACTGCGCCCAGCGAACCGACGTTTGTGATGCCTGAGCAAAGCTATATCGGTGTATGGTCTACAGAGGGTGTGGCCGGTCATACTAACTCTATTTACATCTATGAAATCACAACAGATACGATCCAGTTTGCTACCGGTGTGCGTGACAGACACTTTGGCTTTCAGGGAACAGCGATTGTTCGTGATGGAGAATTGGTTTTTGGCGACGGTATTTCGCCCGTTTACAGCGGTCCGTCTATGTTAAAAGGCCGTTTGACATTGGAAGATAATCAGGTGACGGTGATTTATGACAGCTTCGGCGATATAGAGGCGAATCAAACAGAGCCTGATACCTATCACTTTACGATGAGGTACGAGGATTCGGCCGCTCTGATCGAACAATATAAGAATATGCAGGATCAAACCGTTCCGCCGCTAAGCTATCCGGCGCGGGCTAACCCGGCGCTGGAATCGGCGCTCAAAACGGTCGTTAACGACATGCAGAACAAGGACTGGCAGCAAATTGAAATCATTGAGAACGAACCGGATACCATCAGACGATGGGGCTGCATTGTTCTGGAACCATGTGACTTACAGGATGGGGAAACGCTGTACACGGTAATCGGGCGTTCTGAGAATGTTCTGTTCCAGAATCCTTTTTATGCGGTGGTTAAGATTGCTTACCATTATGGGTCACAAACATGGCGAATAGCCGAAATGTATTATATATCTTACTCGGGCCGGCTGTTGCCGGAAGCTTATTTTGAAAGTCAGTTTTCATCTGCATATAAGATCGGTGAGGTGGTGCCTGCCAATCATCCTGTATTGTTTGACTATATGTATAGCTATTAACAACCGAGATATAAAAAAACACACAGCGATATCGCTGTGTGTTTTTTTATTCATACGGGGATATGGCTTTGCAGCGGATAGTGATTCGTTCTGCACCGCTTAACGTGCAGGTAAAGAGGGTTAAATCCCATTCGCCCGAGGTCATTTCCTTTACGGCTCTGCCAGAGAGGGTTTCTATCCTTTCTGCCTGATAACGGAATACGTTTTGCTCCATATCGGTAAAGATGATTTTGTCTCCCACCGTGATATTTTTTAGCTTGCCGAAGTGGGACGTGTAATTGTGGGCGGCAATGATGAAGTGACCGCTGTAGGGTGAGCCATGGTAACGGCAGGGTGCTGTTTTCAATTGCTCGTTGCTAAAACTTTCCATTACCGGCAATTCGAGGTCTAATGAGGGAATGGTGATGGTGCCAATGTACGAATATCCGTCAATGGTGATCGTTTGCATTTCCATGGCGGGGTTTAAGAGATAGTCGGGAACGGACGAATGATGCCCTTGTCCGGCGGAATCTACTTCCTCCCATTGCTCGTGCAGCTGGGCCAGCACCGAAGCGGCGGCTTCTTCAGCGCGGCGTTTATCCCACACATTATAAATGGTTAACAGAAGGGCGGCTGCCAACAGCAGCACGCCCCCTATCATAAACCCGATTGTGATATATTTGTTTGTGTTCAAACGCTTTAGCATGACTTTTTCTTTCTGCTGATAAGCCAGCCTGTTAAGAATAAGAGCAGTCCTGCACCGGCAAGGAGGGGAACCGGCCACCAGAGCTGTCCTGTTTGGGGCAGTTCGGTATCCTCTTGATTGTCAGAAGGTTGTGAAGTATCTGTATCTGTCGGTGTGGGATCGGAGGGAAGATCTTCACCCTCGCGATGATAGGTGTTTGTTATCACAAAGGTGTTCTCTTCTCGCTCGGTTTGCACAGTATAGCCGGTGGGTACTTCTTTTTCCACGACATTCCAGTCGAAAGAAGCATCCAAATCAGACCATGTATGTCCCCAATCGTTTTTTGCGTTTAACGTGACTTCCTCAAAGACGCTTCCGTCTTTGAGCAGCTGCATCACGACGGCGTTGGGCCGTGCTTCTGATGCATCGTCGTTTTTCCATATTTTTAAGACACGCCGTTCTGTTGTTTTGGGTTCGGATGGTGCGTCTTTCCGTTCAAATTTCGGTTCAGCAACGACCGCATAGGTCCATTGGTCTTCTGTCTCTAAGTTGGGCAAGCAGATTAAAAAGGGCTGCGGTGTGTATACAAAGCCGTTTTGCGTTTGCTTTTCACCAACGACCAGATAGAGGCCAACGGGCAGATCTACGAATTTTATGTTTCCGTCGCTGTTAGTCTGGCTTTTAGCATCGGCGGCTATCTTGTCGCGTGCTGCATAGCCGGCTAACGTGAGGGCTAACGAATGCCAACTTTCGCTGTCTAATTCATCAAAAGATACGGCGTAGTTTGCGAAATGGCTTGTCGGTGTAAATTTGGCCTTGGCTGATACATCTGCTGTGCGGTATAAGGAGAAAGACATGCCCGAAAGCGGTTCGTTCTCGTACTGCAAAGAAAGCGTCAGCGATGTTTTTTCATTCACATCGATCAGCGGGGTATAGCTGGTGACAACGGGTGCTGCTAGAATTGGCTGTGCTATGCTGATGCATAAAGCCCATATACAAAGCCACAGGGCAGCAAAGCTGCACCATTTTTTGATGATTCCGCTTTTCATATAGCGCTCTCCTTTCTCTCAGTTTATTTGATGTTTTGTATTGTTCTTTTTTCTTCTCTGACGTTTCCACAATACCAAAAGAATAACGGCGATACAAACAAGAATCACAACCGGAATCAGTGTAAAGGGTGTGATCGTGAAAATGCCGGTCTGTTTCCATCTTGTCTCGTCCTGATTTTCAGGGGAAACCGTTTCGGTTCCGATTCGATGGCCGCGCACTAAAAGCCGGTGTGTGTTCACACCATATGGCGTGCAGGTCAGCAGCGTGCAGTAATCTTGGTCAGGTTCAATGCGCAGCGGGGCAGTGTTTTCAGGTTCAACGGTTAAAATCTGATCGACTTCGTATAGAAACGAGATATTCAGTACCGTGACCGAAAAGGTATCGCCTTGTTCCAGCTTGTCAATATTGGTGAAAAGCTTGGCGCTGGGCAGGCCTCGGTGACCCGAGAGCACGCAGTGGCTGCTTTTCGTACCGACAGGAAGCGAAGAACCCTCCATATGGCCGACGGACGTTTGCAGCACCGATTCATCGGTGCCATGATAAATGGGCAGTTTGATATTGACTTTTGGAATTTCAATGTAGCCCATCATACCGGCGCCGTTTATATCTAAGAGCGAACGGTATTCAGCCGCTTCTGCATCGGTGAGAGTCAGCGCTGATTTTTTGGCCGCCAGCCTTTGATTAAATACTTCTGCCTGGCTGAGGGCCTCTGCGGCCACTTGTTCATCAAGTTCGGCGGCACTTTTCGCATAGCTGACAATGGTGCGGGCCTGTCGGGTGGTGTTATACCAATCGCTCACAACGGGATAAGCAAGCAAGCCAATACCCGTTATGAGGACCAGTATCATGAGTAGAGTGGATAAACGTCTTTTCATAAGGTTTAGTTTAATTATTTGGATTCGGCGTTGTTTGCTTTGCGTTTTGTGTGCGCGAGGAATAAAAAGAGGACAGCGCCTAAAATAAGCAGTGAACCGGCTGTATAAAAGATAATCGTACCCATACCGCCGGTGCGGGGCAGCGCAGCGCCGGGCATGTTAAAGACAGTGGCAGAAACAAGACCGGTGACAATATTGGCCGCGTCGCTGTTGACCGAGAAGACGCCGTCTGTGTTTTCACCGGCGGCGAGTGCCAGAGCCGTTAAAGCGTGTGCTTCCGTATCGGCATTGCCGGTGAGCGTGGCGGTCATGGTAAAGGGAATAGGTGCCTTAATCAGCTCAAAGCCGTCTAATGTTTTCGTCTCTTGCAGGCAATAGCTGCCTTGATCAAGTCCTTTGATGATAAAATGACCGTCTTTGCCCGAGGTCAATTCAATTGCATCGTCGATGCTGTTTACCCATTCGCTGATGGTTAAAGTGCTTGTGGCTTGGTCAAAGGTTCCCTTGGCCCATACATAGCCGCCGGTGGCAGCTGTTTTGCCGAGCTTAAAAGTAACTCCTTCCATGGTGTCCTGCGATTTACCGTTTTTCTTAGTAACGTCTAACTGATAGGTAAATACAGTTGCTTTGTCTGCAATGGTTGTACCAGTGCGCTGTGCGGTTTCGCCGACAGCTTGTGTATTGGGGTCGTTTGAATAAACTAAGACTGCGCTGTTTGCATTGCCGGCACCGCCAACGACTGCTTTTGCGTTTAGCGCAGCGTTGTAGATGATTTCAATACGGGCGTAGCGATTGAGCGCGAAGTCATTGATTTTAGTATCAAGCTCTTTTAAATCAGAAAGATCTACGCTGAGTACATTATTATTGTCTGCCGGTTTGATAATTTGCGCGTTTGCTGTTACTTGCTGTTCAGTCAATGTATAGACTGTTTCAGTGCCTTTTCCGTCATCGCCATAGGTGTAAATTTTAATGGATGCAATGTCTTTATAGGTGATGCCGGCCGGCAGCGTATCCTTGAATTGATATGTATATTCGTTATACTTGTCATAATCGCCGGGCAGGGTACCGGTTAATGAATATTGAATGTTTTCACCGATTGCATAGTCGGCCACATTGTTCCAAGCGGTGCCGTCATATACTTTTTTGGTCAGAGTGGGGACGTCTGTTTTCACGGGGGTGACAATGCCAGGCGCGCTTACACGCATCAAATAACGGGTTTTAGCCTGTCCTGCGCCTATATTGCTGCCGGTTTCCTTGACAAAATAGTAACCCGCTTTTGATTTTGAAATGGTGATGACATAATTGCCTTCTTGATAGCTTGAAACAGCTGTCGGAATTTTCAATACCTGTGGGGCGCTGCCTATAATATCGGCAAAAACCTGAATGGCCTGTGAGTCGCCTGTTAATTCGTTGCGGCCGGCCAAATCTGTGTTATAGTACGTTTTTAAAATGTCGGCTACGGCCTGCGCAGCAGCCTTGGAAGCTGTTTTTTCAGCTGCTGTTGTTGGATTTTCAACAAACGCAGGAATGTTTTTGAAAAGTTCTTTTAATGTGGTTGTTTTTCCTGTTTTATCATCGCCGTTGGGGCTGCCATCTGCTGTAACAGCGGCTGCAGGCACGGTGATATCAGATGCTTTTAAGGCTTGAACCAACCGAAAACCGTTGATGCCTTCGCCCCAATCAATGTCCGCCAAGGTTTTGGTTGTGGGATTGATGGTGCCAGAGAAAACCTGGTAAGCGCTGAATTGATGGCTTGCGTCTAACTGATAGGTATCTGTGCTGGTAATGGTGATGGTAAAGTCGCTCTCATCTGCAGCACTGATGCCAAACGAAAAGGGCAGTACTAAGAGGAGTGTGAGCACAAAGGCTGCAATTTTGAGTCGCTTTGTTGATTGTTTCATGTTTTTTCCTTTCAAATTAGGGTGTTCATTTATTTCATAAAACTTGTGTAAGCTTTATAGACTGTGTTTTTTTGCCGCTTTCTCATGAGCAGCCAGCAGGCTGCCAGTAACAGACCGCCGGCGATGAAGAAGAGTGCCGTACCGTTTCCGCCTGCTTCGGGCAGACGATCATTATATGTGTTGGTAAACGTAACGGTTTGGTCTTTATCGGTTAAAAGGCCGCGTCCGCTGTCTGCTGTGGTGGTAATATAGCCGGCGGTGTTGGCCTCTTGCTCGGTAATCTGATATGTGGTACCGTCAGGCAGATCTTTGATTGTAATGCGCTGTCCGTGCCTCAGGGTAAAGGTTGCTTCGCCGCTGTTGTTGAAGATGAGCGTTCCGCTTGGCGGGGCCTGCACCCCGTTTTCGGCTGATTCACCGGTAAACTGATACGATGAGGCGAGTGTACCGCCCTGCGGAGCCGTTAGCTTGATGGTAAAATGCCAATCTCGGCTAAGATCGGCCTGATAGCCTGTCACTATTTTTTCAATGGACAGATTCTTCGGGGCGATTTTCGCATTTACATATAAAATGTGGGTGTCAACCGCTTCTTCAGCGGAAAGCAGACGGCCGGTTGCTTGCTGATAATGCGCATACTCACCTCCGTCGGCCGCTGTTAACACACGGGGGCGGTAACCAGCCGCGCTGGCCGCATCCTCTGTAATCTGGTAATACGTACCTTCGGGCAGACCAGTTAGCACAAAGGTTTGATTGTGCTTTAGCTGTATGCTTTCGCTGTAAGAACCATCCGCATTCGCCGTGGGGGTAAATTCACCTTGTTCGCGGTCATATAAAAGACCGGTTTCGGGATCCGGTTCACGAACGAGATAGGGATAAAAGGGACCGAACGGCTCACCTTTTGGCGGTGTTAACGTAATATGAAAGGTGAATAATTGGTTTTTGACCGCCTCGGCGGCTGCCGTGTCATCCCCCTCTAAAGCCGGATCGTCAACCTGTTTGGTTATTTTGAGAACCGACTCAGCCGGGTTGTTGGTGATGACTACCGTATTGACCAAGCTGAACATATCGGTGATGTCCATGCCGGTGAGGTTGTCCTTTGCTGCAAGTGAGCGATAGGGGTCTGTAGGATCGTCATGTACGACATAATTTTGTGCAACAGAGGCTCGGATATAACCGGTATCTGTGACAAAAAAGGGAAGACCACCATCGGTCAGAGCAAGATCATCGTCATGCAGACCGTAATCGGTCACCTGGTTGATGCCATAATGCAGGTGCAATGACTGATTGCCCCGGTCATCTAAAGCGCCGTTCTGCCATCCGGCCGGGTCAAATCGACCGCTTGTCTGTTTTTGCGCAGTGGCGGTAATGTCGCGCAGGGTGATATTAACATCGCCGTCAGAGGCATACTTGCTCATCGTTTGCACGAGTTTTCCGACGCCGGCGTAGACGAGCACGCCGTCGTTCTCTTGACCGGCATCGGCATAGATGCCGTAATTGCCAACTGAGATGGGAACAATGGTTTCATTGACTGCGTAAGCGGCATGCGGCGCTTTGATTTCTTTTAAATAATAGACGGTATTGTCTGCCGCGTCTGCCGGCCAGTCCATATGTGCATAGCCGCTTGCCGTATCGGTATGAGAGGTGGTAAAGATCAGCGTACCTCTCATCGTACCTACTGTAGCCGTAGTACCAGAACTAAGCGCTTTGCTATAGTCAGCCAGCGACGCAGCTTTGGCGTCTTCTTCATTGGCAAACAGGGCAAAGAGAGCGCCGTCCAGCGGGTTGCCGTTTTCATCTACCTTTTGTACTCTGAATTCACGGTGTTCATTGGGAATATAAATGGTGGAGCGAAACTCTCTTGTAAAGTCATCTGTATTCAAAAGGGTGATGCCGGCGCTGCTGGGCGTGTTATCAGTAGGTGAAACCCTGTAAATTTGTTCGATTAGATTTCTTAATGCGGCATCATCGGTTTGTGAAGCGTTGAGATGATAATTGTTTCTTAAAATTTGCTGCAGGGCAAGCACCTTTGCTTCATCGTCCATCGCCGAGGAATTCAAACGGAAAACTTGCTGCAATGCGTTAGGATCAATTAGGAAATAGATCATCTGCATATCGTAACCATCTGCAATTTCGTTGTTGCTGTTTTTAAGCCGATAACGCTCTGCATGGCCCGGCAGATCGGAAAGAGTTCCTTCTAAAATATTCTTGCTGTTGTTATAGGTCAAATACCAGTCTGGTGAGTTTTCGTGGGCAAGCTGCAGCAGCGCGGCTGCCAGCAGGTTTTTACGAAAGCTTTCAACGCTATTGCCTTCATACAGTTGCACCGCAGAAAAACCGTTTGTGTTATCCCCGTAAAGAGGATTAAAGAGCGAGCTATCTGCTGTTTTCAGCATAGGAACGGCTAAAATCAAGCCGTTTTTCTGCACTTGTTCACTGACATGATATCCCGTTTGTGACTCAACCGCTTTCGTATCGGGTTGGTAAAGTCCATAAGGTACATCGGCAGATTTTGCCGCAATGTGGCTGACAAAGCTGGAATAAGCGCCGACTTGGTACCGGTTCATGACTTTTAATAAACCAGTGGTATCGTCATACCATAAAATAATATCGGCGGTCAGTGACCGGTATCCTTCCGGCACACCCGTCTCCTTTAACACATAATAGGCTGAGGAACGGGAAGCAAAATCAAATGGGTCGCCATCGGCATCAAAGAATCCGGCGATACCATTTTGGTCGGTAGTCATGGTGGATAACACATTTGCACTAACGCCCGCCGGATCAACAGCGGTAATCCATGCATGATCTTGTGTAAAATGAAGACTGTCGGCATCATTGACTGCATGCAGTTCAAATTCAGCGCCGGCTACGGGATTGCCTGAATAATCAACCTTTTTAATCTGATGCACATAGATCGGCTGCAAATTAAATGAGGTGGAAAAGTTAGAGGCCCAGCCGCCGCGCTCTAAATAGAACATTTTAAGTGTGTGCGTCGTGCCGGAGGCAAAGGTTTTGCCGTCTGCGGATAATTTTGTTGTTACGCCTGCCTTGGTAAAGGCTTCCGGCAGGGAGGTGGTGCTGTGTGGTTTCGTAGAGTTGTTGGTGTAATAGGTAACAGCACCGGTTTCAAAATTGATCGTAAAAGTATTCGCATCGTGCATACCACCGAGGTCAGCGACTAATACATCGTCAATAAAGAGCCATACGTCATCATCACCCGAAAAGGAGAAGAACATGGATTCGCCACTGTCGCCAAAACCAATTTTTCCATTATCGGGCTGCTGGAATTTTGCTTCAATCGTCATACCGAAATAGTGGTTGAGATTTTCGCCGTATGTCGCAGCACCTGCTGAGGAATCTTTGCCGTATCCGGCTTTTTGAATTGCCTTTTGTGTGTAGACGCCATTTTTTTCTGTAAATAGCTTAGACCAGGTATTAAAAGGAAAAAATTGTCCTTCGTCCGGTGCGTCCTCGTTGCCAATCCACGGTTCTGTATACAGCGTGAAGCGGTTGTTGGTTTCATCTAACTCTGCAAAAGCTTTTCTGGAATCAAAAAAGTAATTGCCTGTGGCGTTATCAATTTGAAACAGGCCTGTTACGTTTGCAAATGATTCCTTATAACCAGTATCCATGTTAGGATCAAACAAATAGGCAAGCGATTCTTTTGCATTAAGATTGGCACCATAGTTGAAATAGCTATAACTATTGCTCCACCTTGACGGCGCAGTAATGTTCAGCGTTGGGTAGCCGTTTGTCAGTTTATTGGCTACCAGATTTTGTCTGGCAAGATAGCCAGAACTAGCCTTTCCAATATATGTGTTCCATGTGTCTACTCTGTCATCTGCATCATTCACACCGCTTCCGTTGCGGAACAATAAATAGTGGCCATAGTTTATGCCGGCCTGGTGAACACTTGTGCCAGGATCGGTCTGATTCAAGTCCTTATAGGTTTTATCAGGACTCCAGTCGTTGGCACGTCTGCTTTCTTCATTATCGCTTCCCCATGTCCAATAGTCAAACATGTTGACGCTTACGCCGTCTGGGTCAACAGCGTGCAGCTTGTACTGCGATGGAACATCGTCGGCTGCTAAAGTCTCTATACCATCTTCCGAGAAAATGGCAGTGTTTGGACCGGATAAAAGCAGAACTGCACTTAAAAGCATGGCAGAGATTTTTTCATGCTTTTTTCTTGGTTTCATTAATTGCCTCCTTTATAATATCGTTCGGATGGCTTGCAAAATGTTTGTGCCTTGTCGCTATGAATGAAGGAAAATACAGAAATAAAGTGAAAAATTGGATTTATTACAATATATTGGATTTTCTACATATTTTTTACAAACACAAATAATGGAATTAGTACCATTGTAAGTCATCCAAAGAATGATATACCAAAAAGCGCTTTTTGTCAAGGCATAGATCATCAATTCATCTATTTTTATTCGACAAAATTTTCTATTAATTTTTTTATGTTTTTGTGGGTAAATAAGCGAATGATTTGCGTTTTAGATTATTATATAATTAGGAAAGCAATGTATTGTGATAGGATAAAACGTAGATAAAACAATTCAAATGGTAAAAAAATCCACTTTTGCCACTGTATTACGCAGCACAAAAAAGTGGATTTTTTTAACTTATCATTTTGCTATAAAAACACCTCGCTGATTCAAAAATCAGCGAGGTGCTATACCGGTCATACTGGTTGTTCGGACAAACAGACAGGTCTTATTTATGCATCAATGCGGGTAAAAACAGGTATCCGTCCGAGCGGTGCCGGTACGGTGATTGTTGTGCCGCCCATGTAAATGGTGCCGTCCTCGGCTTTCCAGCTGCCTTCGGGCAGTGCCACCTGACGTTCGCTTGTTCCTTTGGTAACACAAGGAGCCACCAGCAGATTGTCGCCTAACATAAACTGGTCGTTCACGCCAGCAAGGCCTTGACCTGGGAATACATATTCCATATGCCGCACAGCCGGTTCACCGGTTTTGGCCGCTTCGCGCACAAGCTGCATAAGCACAGGCAGATATTCTTCTCTTTGTTTCATCAAATCTTTAACTGCTGCGTAATGCTCTTGGTCTAACACACGCCATGGAGCGGCCGAAAATTGAATCATAGGCAGCAGGGTTGAAGCACCGCAGTACCGTACAAACAGTTCGGGGTCAAACTGTTTCGCGCCGGGCAGAAAATCGGCAAAGGAGCCGCCGCCCACCATATCAGGACAGCCGAATGCGTAGCCTAACAATCCCTGCATAATGGAATTGGGCAGCACTGCGCCGAGTCCGCCGGTGTTCCAAGAATGGCCTTTATCGCAAAGACGCTGAACCAGCGGCAGACCTGCGCAGCCATAGCAGGCGCGGTATTCGTTATAGGGATATTTTAAACCGAATTTTGCCCACAGCTCGGTTTGGCCTGTCGGCAAAACGGGTGCGTATGTTTTGCTGTTCTCGCCATAGAAGCCTGCGTCGCCGGCGTCAAACTTAAAGCCGTCTACGCCATATTCTTTGACCAGATATTCGGTTTGTTCTTCAAACCAAGCAACATCGGCCGGATTGGTAAAGTCCAGCACGGCTGAGATGCCATTCCACCACCATGTATAGCAGGGTTGTTCGGTATTAGGATCGCGCACAAAGCAGCCGCGCGCGCTAAGATCGCGGTATTCCGCGCTGTCCAGCGAAACAAAGGGGCAAATCCACATAATGACTTTAAAGCCAAGCGCATGCAGTTCATCCATCATGGCCTTGGGATCTGGGAATTTCTTACGGTCAAAGTCCCATTTGCCATAATAGTTGCTCCATAAATCGTCAATCATGATAACACCGGGTTTGATGCCTTCAGCCACGGCGGTTCTCGCATAATTGAGGATGTCTTTTTGATTTTGGTCATAAATCAGTTCGATCCATGTATTGAGCTGAGGACTGGTGAAAAATTCTTCGGGCGGCAGGACGCCGTTGGCCGGAAAATGCGCTTTAGCTGCTGCCAAAAAGGCGCCGCGCAGGTTTTGTCCATCGCTGTAAAAATCAATCGTTCCTGTTTTGGAGGTGACATCCATTGATCCATTGCTGATTACAGCGGTAAAGCCGGTGTCGCAAAAGATATAACGGCCGGCCGTAGAGAGCATAAGCGGATTGGTTTGGTTCCCGCAGGTGCAGGGCTCAAGGCAAATGGTTTGGTTGGCTGTTTCGTCGAAGGGGTAGTTAAAGCCGTTGATAACCTCAGGCCCGAACCACTTTTCGCCCGGCAAAAAATTAATTTTCATGTTACTGTGTTGACATTCGCTTATGCGAAGTCTCCTTTCTTATTTTTTAGCGCAAAAGCGCTATAGAATCGTGGAGCAGGGTTAGCTCATTGTTTCAGAGAGTTTCCGGCCGCCGAGCAGGTGGAAATGCAGATGATGCACTGATTGGCAAGCATCATCGCCGCAGTTGGTGACAATGCGATAACCGCCGGTTAAGCCTTGTTCTTTGGCGATAGCAGGGATTTTGGCGAACAGATGGGCAATCACTGCGCTGTTTTCGCTGTTTACTTCATCAGCGCTTGCTATATGCGTTTTGGGAATGATCAAAACATGAATAGGCGCCTGCGGATTAATATCGCGGAATGCGTAGATCAGCTCGTCTTCATATACTTTATTTGAGGGAATTTCTCCTTTAATAATTTTACAGAATAAACAATCCATGGGTATGCCTCCGAATTTTGTTTTATGTAGTATAGCATAGCTGAAAATTTAATTCAATAGTTTTAAATTGACTTTTTTCAGATAATACTATATAATGGATAAAAAATAATAATCAGGAGGCTGATAAATCATGGTAGTAACAAAAGATTCAATCATAGGCGATGTGCTTGATTACGATCAGGGAACGGCTGAATTTTTCTTTGAAATCGGCATGCACTGTTTAGGCTGCCCGTCTTCAAGAGGCGAGAGCATTGAGGCAGCCTGCATGGTTCATGGTACCGATGCGGATGAACTGATTGCTAAAATAAACGCTTATCTCAGCAAAAAGTAAAGAGACAATGGCGGGGTTTTTACTCCGCCTTTTCTTGAAGGTGAAAGTTTTGGATAAAGTGCACTTAGACAGCCGATTAAAAGCCTGTGCCTCTTTGGTGCAGGGAAAGACGGCGGCTGATATAGGGACAGACCATGCCTATGTGCCGGTCTATTTAATACAGAATCATATCTGTCATCATGTGGTGGCCTCGGACGTCCGGGCAGGGCCTGTGCAGCGCGCGCTGCAGAATGTAGCGGCGTATGGCCTTGCTGAATCGATTCAGGTAATTAAAGCCGATGGATTGCAAAGTGATACGTTTATCGGATGCAGCGATGTGATCATCGCCGGTATGGGCGGCGATTTAATGGTTAAAATGATCGATCAGTGTTCATGGAGCCGGCAAAAGGGCGTGCGATTTATTCTGCAGCCCATGACCAAGGCAGAACGGCTGCGTTTTTATTTATGGAATCATGGCTATGAAATATCGGATGAGTTAATTGCATACGATGAAAAGGGTGCTGACAATCGTGTGTATCAAATTTTCAGTTGTACATATACAGGGCGAAACACCGATTTTACAGAGGTTGAGTTGCTCATTGGCAAGCATCAGCCGGATGATCTGCATTTGGCATCGCTTGTCAAATCTCAGATAGCACGGTTCGAGGCAATCAGACAGGCGAAGGAATGTGCCGGCGAGGATGTGCAGCGCGAGGCCGACATGATAAATGCGCTCGGCGCATATCTATGATTGCCGTATTATATGATTGGAGAGATTGCTATGAAAGTAAAAGAAATTTTTGCAGAGCTTGAAAAAATTATTCCGTCTGTACTTTCGATGGAATGGGATAATGATGGCCTTATGGTGAACGGTGACATAGAAGATGAGGTACTACGCGCGCTGGTTACATTGGATGCAACCGCCGAGGCGATCGACTATGCCGTCCAAAACGGATTTAATCTGATCGTAACTCACCATCCATTAATATTTAAAAAGCTTTCATGTGTCAATGAGCAGGATGTGATTGCTCAAAAGGTCATGACATGTATCAAAAACGGCATTACCGTGATGAGCTTTCATACCCGCTTAGATATTTTAGACGGCGGCGTCAATGATGCCCTGGCTTTTGTGCTGGGATTAGATAATATAGAAAAATATGGCGATCTTGTGCGGGTGGGCGAGCTGTCACAGCCGATGACAGCCGATGAATTTGCCGATTTTGTGCGGGATGCGCTTTCCTGCGATTATGTGAATTGTGTAGGCCAGCATATGGTGCGGCGGGTAGCTGTGGCCGGCGGCGACGGTAAGGAGCATTATTTTGATGCGCTAAGAGCCGGTGCCGATGTATATGTCACCGGTTCGCTTAGCTATAATATGATGGTGGATGCGGCTGAGCGAAAAATGAACGTAGTCGAAGCCGGCCATTTTTACACCGAGTATCCGGTTTGCAAGGTGTTGGCGAATACATTAAACGATATGGGCCTTGAAACAGAAATTTATTATTGCAACCCGATCGCCACTTTCATCAGCGATAATTTCGTTGATTGATGTTTACAAGACAAGGTGTTTGTGCTATACTGATAACAGCAAATATTGGTTCCGGAGGGTAATTTGATTATAGCGCTTGAAGAAGCAAAGCGGCAGCTTGCTTCCATAACAAAAGATATAGAAGAATTAGGGTCTGCCTTAAAAATCGAGAGTATTCGAGAGGAAGCGGCCGCCCTGGAAGAGCAGACCGCCGCGCCGGATTTTTGGGCCGATCAGACCAAAAGCGGACCGGTTTTGCAGAAAATTAAAAATTTAAAAAGTAAAATTTCTAAATACGATGCTCTTTGCGCCAAGCTTGAGGATGCACAGGTTTTATGCGAAATGGCTATCGAGGAAAATGATGAAAGCTCCACCGAAGAGGTGCTCGCTTCCATTGAACAAATCGAAAGCGAGAAGGAACGGCAAAAAATCGAGGTGCTTCTTTCGGGTGAGTATGACGCGAATAATGCGATTTTATCTTTTCATCCCGGTGCGGGCGGTACCGAGGCGCAGGATTGGGCCATGATGCTGTATCGCATGTATAACCGCTGGGCGGATAAGCATGGCTATCACGTGAAGTTGCTTGACTGGCTGGATGGAGAAGAAGCTGGTCTGAAAAGCGCTACGCTGTTGATCGAGGGCGAGAACGCCTACGGTTATTTAAAAAGCGAGAACGGGGTGCATCGATTGGTGCGTGTTTCGCCTTTTGATTCATCGGGCCGTCGGCATACCTCCTTTGCTTCGGTCGAGGTAATGCCTGAATTTGAAGATGACGGTTCGGTTGAAATTCGTTCGGAAGATGTGGAAATTACCGCGCACAGAGCCAGCGGCGCGGGCGGACAGCATATTAATAAAACGGATTCGGCGATTCGGATTTTGCATATACCAACCGGCATTGTGGTCGGTTGTCAGACCGAACGCAGCCAGCTGCAAAACAAAGAAACAGCGCTTAAAATGCTGAAAAGCAAATTGATGGAAATTAAAGCGCGTGAAAAGTTAGAGCGCATAGAGGATATTCAGGGCGTTAAGAATAATATAGAATGGGGCTCTCAGATTCGTTCCTATGTGTTTATGCCATATACGCTTGCTAAGGATTCCAGAACCGGATATGAAGATGGAAATATACAAGCGGTGATGGATGGAGAAATTGATGGCTTTATCAATGCATATTTAAAATCAAATGCATAAGAGGAGGTTTACAGAATGAAAGAAACAGTGAAAAAAACAAAATTTTTTGTTGGATTGGCGCTTTTGGTTCAGTCCTTTACCTTTATTGCTTTTTTCTTCGCTTTGTGGCGCAAGAAAAGATCACTTGCCGGTACGTTTTTAGCCATTGGCGCTGCCGGCGGCATCAGTGGTGCTTACTTGGTGTATAAAAACCATAAAGAGATGCAGAGAGAACAAAAAATTCTGGCCGCAATGGACGCGTTCTGCGAGGATACAGACGATTATATTTTTGATGACGAATGGGTGGATTTGCGCGATCAGGAAGAACAAACCGACGTTTATATGCAGGATAACATAGAAAGCGCGGAAGATTCGGCTGAATAATGTTTTATACGAAATGAACTGCCTGCCTTTTGCTTGTACAAAGTAAAGGGCAGGCAGTATTCTTAAAATCTTACTTAAAAATTTACTTACTTTGCGCAAAATGAGTTGACAAATGACGCTTCTTTTGTTATAATACATAATGTGCTGTTATAGCTCAGTTGGTAGAGCACTTGCTTGGTAAGCAAGAGGTCGGCGGTTCAAATCCGCCTAACAGCTCCACGAAAACAGTCATTCATGTATATGAATGACTGTTTTTTATGTAAATCAAAAGAGGCTGCCCGTAAAGGCCGCCTCTTTTTTAGCAAATCAAAGCGAGTTTGATTTGCGCCGAGCAAAAGTTATTTGCTCTTAATGTCGTTCTCGTATTTCTCGATCATCTTTTTAACCATCTGACCGCCTACGGAACCTGCCTGACGAGAAGTTAAGTCGCCGTTATAACCGTCTTTCAGG
>JAAVYP010000093.1 GCA_022791195.1 Clostridiales bacterium
AAACTGGCCTGGTTATCCCCAAAGGCCAGGCTGACCGGGATTTGACCCTGATAGAATCCCAGTATTTGTTCTTTTTTTGCCGTCTTTGGAAAATAAGCCCCGTCCATTCCCGCCTTTTGAATTTGTTCCCGGTCAAACTCCCGTTTCTTTAAATCAAACATTCCCAGGCTGGCTGCCATGCCTGCATGAAGCAGCGGCTCCTTTTTTCCTGCCAGCTTTAAGGCCACATAATCCGGGATCGTACAGAAGCAGGCCGCTTCCGGAGGGATTTTTCCGTTTTTTGTATTATAAAAATGAGTTACGGTGCCAAATCCCGTAGCCAGCCGATAGCCGCCGAACCCGGACAGAAGTTCCGCATAGGTAGGTACATCCGCATCCCTGCTTTCCAAATAGGGCTGGTTCCCTCTCTGATCCTGCCAGGTAATCAGCGGGGTCACGGCTTCTCCTTCCCGGTTTAGATAAAGGATTCCATGCATCTGGCCTGTCACGCCGATTCCCGCAATCCTTTCTTCCCCTTCCATAAGGTCTGCCGCCAGCTTTTTGCACAGCTCCAGAATCCGGGCCGGGTCCTGCTGCCTTTCAAAAGCTTCTCCTCCGGAAATGCCTGCATCATTGGGAAGGGAATACCGTTTCACCAGCTTCCCGCTCCCTGCTTCCATCAGGATCCCGCAAATTGTCGTCGTTCCGATATCCAGTCCGATCGCCCTCATGTCCTTCTTCCTTTCCTCGTTCCCGTTTCCCCTTCTGATTTCATTTTGTTTCCGATTTCATGCCCAGGCATTCAGAAGCGCCCGGATATTTTCCAGGGGTACGTCCTTATTGATCTCACTCTGCCCGATCAGCCCGCCTCCGTTTAAGAACATATGTTCTTTCATAATAGAAGCCGCTTCCCTTACCTCCTTTGGGGTTCCTTTGGGCAATGTGGTCTGACGGCTGATTTCTCCCCAAAACGTGATTTTTCCGGCATATTTTTCCGCCACCTCTTCCACGCCCATACACCAGAGCTGCGAGTTGATGGCATC
>JAAVYP010000062.1 GCA_022791195.1 Clostridiales bacterium
ATTGAAAAGGTAAGGGCAAATTCATCCCCTTCCTGTAATTCATACCCAAACGATTTCAGCCGTTCTTTTACCGTTTCCAGCATTGGATCACCGCCTTTACTCTTTGACTTCCGTTTCCTGAATAGTTTTCAGAATATCAGCCTTGTTTTTCGCTTCACCCAAATCAATGTTGTGTTCCGCTGCATAGGCTTTCAACTCGTCAACCTTCATTTCATCAAGGGGCTTTGCATCCGCTTCTCCCTCAACCGTATGCCCCAAATCTTTCAGTTTGGATGCAAGTGCTTCATCATTGGTTTCAAAAACCCCCTTCACAAATTTGCAAAGGGGGTAATTGCTGGAAGTATCCCAAAGAATATTGGGAGTTTTCGGTTTCTTTGTTACTCTGAACATATAATCACCTTTGCCCTTTCTTTACGCTGTGGCAGTAGTTTTCAGCCCGGTAATAGCACCATGAAGGAAAGCCGGACCATGTGCAAGTCCAATCTGCCCGTAAATCTGCACCTTATCGCTCGCGCCAGTCTTCGCCAAATCCTCCTGAAAGAGAACGCCCTTGCCTGGAACTGCTTGAAATACGGGGGCAATATGTGCCATATCCGCAATTAGAATAGAATCATTCGGCATGAAGCGATCCCAAACCACACCCATTTTGAAGAAATCGGTTTCAATCTCTGTAATGTTCATGCCACCGACATTCTGTGTAGTCTGCATATTCGCTTTAAACTGATCAGCATAAAGATTAGTAATCATTTGCTTCTGATATGCACCGCAAAACAGAACCATCTTGCCGAAATAGGCACCATTATCGGCCATTTCACGGAAAAGTTGATCCAGCATTGTTTTGTTCAACGCAGCATCAGCAGCCGCAATAGAAGTTCCAGTGTCGGAAGTACAAAGCTCCAGCATACCACGAGTTTTATTTGCTTCTGTTGATTTTGTTGCAAGCTGATAATTACCACGAATGAAGGAAAATTCCACATCACGGGCAATCTTAATTAGTTTCTGCTGAATCTGCCAAGCCTTTTCATCTGACGGATTCGGGTTCTGTCCCGCCGTGTTCAACCCGGACATTCTGCCAGAGTTGCTTTGTTTTGCGTAGGTCAGATCAATCACTTCCTGATGAATCTGAACAACATTCTTTTCCTGCTGTCTTGCAATATGGCTTGCTGCTGGGGCTGTTGCGGAAGCGCTTTCGGAAATCTCCGGTTGCTCCGCTTCCGGAAAGTCATAAAGAACCGCTGTAGGAAATTCAAAATTATCTGTCTGTCTACCACCTGTAAGCCCACCAATCATGGAAAGAAATGGAGTTTGGGTGGGATCAGCTGTAAAGAGTTCACCTGCATAGTTTGGTAAGTTCCAAGTAGTGCCAATATCTGTTACTTGTGGCATATTTTTCACCTTATTTTAACCTTTCGTTTTAAATTTTACATTTTACATCAGGACAACGCCATCATCGGCGGCTTCCTGTTTGATTTTGATAACCTCTAATTGGTTATTGTTTTTGCGGGCATCTGCAAGGCGCGATTCATATCCCGCTGCTGTTGAATTTGGGACCGTGGAAGAAGCACCAGGCTGAAAACCTGTAAACTGCTGCTGTGTCTGTTGTTCCACATCAAACATATAGGCATCTGATTTTTTCAAAGCTTCAATCTGTTCATCAAACCCAGAAAGTTTTCCATCTTCGCCTATTTTCACTTTTGACATATCCAGCATGGCCCGTACTGCTTTGCCGTTTTTTGCCTTTGCGCCGGAAAGAGCGATTTCAACAGCATTATCCAACTTCAATTTTATCAGTTCTTCATCGTGAACTTTCTGCTGATTAGCGTTCTGTCGCTGCAAATCGGAAATCTGCTGTTGTAATGCGGCATTGTCGCTACTTGATTTCTTCAAATCTTCAAGCTGCTTATCCCGATCAGAAACAGATTTCTTCAAGGTCTTGTTTTCCTCGTTAATCTCGTTGAACCTTGTCTTTGTCACAAAGTTACCATCAAGGGAATCCATTACCTTTTTTGCCTGTTCCTCTGTCAATCCCATTGCAATCAAATCTTCTTTGCTCATTGCATTTACCTGCCTTTCAAATTTTCCGTTTTTTACCGTGGGTAACGAACCACGAAATTTGACCTTGTTCTTTACCGTCTGCAACGTTTAAAAGACGACATATTAAAAAGCGCCCTGATTTTATCAGAACGCTTTCTAAAACTATTTGTAAATTATAGATCTACTGTTTTTTGGGAATGCTCTTGACTATCAAATATACGCTGACACTCAAATGCCAAAGCACTCTGATTAGTACAGTCAAAGGATATGAATGATGTTTCCTCTTCTTTTTGATAAGCAAATGTTAAGTACCGGTGGATTGTTTTGTCTGTTTTCTTTTTTGTGCGTCCACCAACCATTGCTCCTAATGGCCCAAATAAAACTGCTCCGCCAACAGCTCCCCCAACACTGCTGACATAGCTATTTCTGATCTCAGTCTCTGTTTTTACAGAGACATCAGTTACTTTTTCAAACGAAAGTTTATACTCTGTCCCGTTACGCACAAAAGCATACTGTTGTTCACAAAGACAAATTTCACATACTGCTCCTTCTGGTACATTCGGAAGTCCACACATATGCTCCATCGGCTTTGATTTTATTACTTTTAACCTTTCCTTCTGTCCTACCTCGGCCGCTTTCTTATCTGCAATCATCTTTTCACGCTCAATCTTTTTCTTCGATTTTGGTTTTATTAAAATTAAACCCAAAAGCCCGAAAATGCAAGCTGGCACAGCGGCTTCTATGATCTCTCCCTGACCTGTTATGATCAAGATTATCCCCACTAATGCAATCACCAAGCAGATAATTCCAACCACTTTTTTTGCTTTCACTTGACACCTCCTAATTTGCATTTGTTGCATGCTTATCGTACTATCTTTGTCTAATGTTAGTATTTCAAAAGTGCTTTGCGCCGTTTCATTTAACAAGTTGGCATCTTATTAATACAGTGTATCGTCCTTTACATTCAGATACCCAAGATCATAAACATCTTTTCCACTTTCAAGACATTTTGTAATTACCTCAATTATTTTTTTCTCAATTTCATTTTTTGTATATTGATACTCAAAAAAATAAACCGGAAAATCTGTATCAAACTTTTTTTCGTATTCTTTTATTACTTTTTGTGTTTCCACAGTGTACTCATTGAAAACTCTGATACCCATATTTAATTCAACCCTTTCAATATCTGCAACAAAACAGTATAACTATTCGGCAAATACTTCTGTACATACTCTAATTCTGCACCACCATTTACTTCTGCACTTACTATATTTGCCCACATTTCAGAAGCAGTTTCATAGATACGACATTCGCGTTTCACATCTGTTTGACTGCTTGCATTAATACCCAGTTTTTTATACGCTGCTTGTAATCCCTTATGATCGTTAAGTTTTTTTATACCATTATATCTTCGATTATAATAAGATTCCTCGTGTCCCCAATTAACAATTTTGCCATATGCTCCACGAAACATGCCACTTATAGCATCTTGTACCCCAGAACTTGCAGCATGCTCTTTCAGATCCGCCAGCGCTTCGGCTGTTAGCTTCTTTTTCAAGGATTCACGATCTGCCCTAACAGCGGTAAGAAATTCATCACTTGAGCTCGCCTTTCTTTTAAACAGCGTAGAACCATAAGTTGTATGATTAGAAATGGTATCAAGCTCATTAAAAGTAATATGTTCATAATTACATTTGCTATCAAAGTAATGCCCATACTCATGCGCTAAAGTAGAATATTTTGACATACCATTATCCAAATATCTCTGCTCAGGATAAGAAAAAACAATTGTATTTTGGTGTGGCTGATAATACCCATCATAAACAGAATACTTTATCTCGGATATTCCATCTGCATGATCAGAATATAGTTGTTGAATAGCTGGATTTTTATGGTTTTCTAAGCAATTTAAATATTCTTGGTAATCGTTCTCATTCATAGCTATCTGCAGTTTCTTAGTACCACCGGCTATATCAAAGTTCTTTTTGATTATATCATACTCTGTATTATCCTGTCCACCCTTTTTCCTATAATGAAGAATTGAATTGTTATCTACTATATCAAAGCCAGATTTATCGTTGCTATCAACAAAAGTTCGCTTCCATTCCTCATAATTCATATCATCTGGCACATAGTAGATTTTACCCGTTTTTTCATCCCTTGCCACTCGTTCCCCGATATCCCCAAAATCTTCACTAAAATGGGGAACTGTAGTTGAACGGCAATAAACATGAAATGGCGGAGCGGTTATGCCTGGCTGGAAGTCCTTCATCGGAAACACTTTTCCATCAAGGCTGCGACATATATCAGAAGTATTGGAATCCAGCGTTGCAACGATTTCATATTCTTCAACATCGAGATCATTGAAGCAATCTTTTTGTGCAGCGGAACTAAAATAAGCTTCTTCCGTCATTATCAGCCTTCCGACATTATGTTTGGAAGTGTTCATCTTTTTTGCAAGTGAATCAATCGCCTTTTGCGGATCGCCGCCCAGCATGATATTTTGTGTAAGTTCGCTATGAACCTCTGAAATCAGCTTTTCCTTGTTCGTCCAAATCCTTTCTGAAAAGTTCTTCCCATCTACCGCCCACGGTTTAGCAAGCACTTTTTCAATCTGTGACTGATCCAGTCCCGCAATATCCCAACCGATATTGAACCCTTTTTGAAGTTCGTATGCGGTATGATAGTAGCCGCTTTCAAACACATCATGCAAAGCCCCGCCAACCGTTCCAAGCTGTTTTGAAAACATAACTTCCAAGCTTTGCTGTGTTTGGATTTTCAGGGCTTCCAGCTTTGAAATGTGGTACTTTGCGGAAGCATTTTCCAATTCTTTCATCCATCTGCCTGTTAAAGCATTATCCTGCCCATATTTGATATAGTCTTGGACATTCCACTTGAATTCTTGCAGATCTGCACCTTTCAGATATTGGCGGGCTTGTGCAAGGGTAATTCCATTGTTATCGGCAAATCGCTGATACCACCGGGCAATCTGCCCTTCAAGCTGCTTTTGCGCTTCTCTGTATTGGCGTTCTATTTCGGCATAGGCAGTTGCGCCCTGTTTGGCTTGGGCTGCTTCAAGCTGTTCAAACCGTAGCTTCCAATATTCGTTATTCTTCATTTACTCCACCGCCTTCATCTTTAGACGGCTTGTTCTGTTTCCCTTGCGGTGCAAACGGATTATAACCTTGCTGCTGTTCAAATTCAGCCTGTTCTCTCTCTTTCTGCTTTCTCAAGCGTTCAAGTTCCTTTTGCGGGTCATCAACCCACGGATGCTGTCCAATAATAGTTTCGTCCGATAATTGGCCCACAGACGCAGAACAATTTGCAATAGCTTCACTTTCGTTAATAAGAATATCTCGATTAAAAATAATCGTTACTTCCTCATTCTCAAAGCTGCCTTTACCGCTATTTGCAAGGTGGGCATTGACGAACCAAAGAACTTCTTCAAAAGCTGCTTGCAGTTCTGTTTCCATGTCATTAGCATCAAGATCAATATCGCTATACATTGATTGAATATTCATTTGATTGGGATTACCTGAAAGCCTATCATCTTTTGCATCATAACCCATAGCGTTTCCAATCAAAGCTTTCTTGAAGATATCCAAAATAGTCTTATAATTTTCCGCATTTACAGTTATTTCAAGAGTTTCGACTCCGCCTTTGGTTTCCCCGTCATACCGAACTTTAACTGCGCCGAAGGTAGCAAGATTTTTTCTAAATTCACCTAAATTTGTACCGTCATAGTTTTTCAAAACAAGAATGGTGTTTCTTGCGTCCTCCTGCATACTATTTTCAAAATCAGATAGCATAACATTAATACCATCTTGAAGAGATTTTACTTTCTTTATTAACGGTATTTCCTGTTCATTACATTTTATCGGGATCAGAGGAATCTTCGACCAGTTCAAAGGCTTTCCGTTTGCCATTACATAAGAACAGTCCTGTTCCTTTATTGTCAAATCAGGAATCAACACATTACCATCGAGAATATAACAATGAATTCCCTGCATGTCAAATACTTCGACTTTTTCAATAATTGTGGGTTTTATACCATCATACCCAGATACTAAATAAAGACGAATGGCGCCAGATAAAACAGTATGCTCGCTATCTTCCCAAATAGGAAGAATTTCATAACCCGGAAACAAGCGAAAAGAAAAATCGCCATCCTTGGTATAATATGGATACAGCCAGGCTATGCCATGGTTTAAAGCCGCTTTACCTGCACTTTTCACCGTTTTCATAAACTTCTTATTGAATATCTGTTTTAGAAACTCAACATACAACTTATTATCGCACTCAATAGCAAAAGGTTGTCCTAAAAGGTAGTTTGCTTTTTGATTCACCATTTTACCATACTGATTATCAATCAGCCGATTGTTTGGAAGATTTTCAACCACCTGTAATTTCCCATCTTCACCAATCATGGTTCTTTTTCGGGAAAGGATATCATGTTCGTTTTGATAATACAACTGTCCCTTGATTTGCATGATCCGCTCCGGTGAACCCTTCCAGCGCATGATTTCCTGTTCAAGAAACTCTTTATTGCTCATGTTCTGCTTGAAACCAAAAAGCATAAAATCGGAAATCCTATTCAATGTTTTTTCAACACCATTTAACACCTTTTTTCACCCCTTTCTATCGCATAATAAAGACAAAAGCCCAAAAACACACGGTTTTCAAGGCTGTTTGTTACTAATGCGTTATTTTTATAAAAAACTGAAAGCCGCCCCCTTGCTGAAATCTTCAAGGGCATATCGCATTGCATCCATTAAGTGGTTGAAATCGTCAATGGGTTTATTCAGTTTCTTCCCGGTCTTACTGTCAACATCCCATGTGTAGTTACTGATTTCAGTAATGAAGTTCACGCATTTAGGATGAACAATAATGTGAAAGTCCTGAATATAATCAATGCCGTTGTTTATACTGTCCTTACCCTTCCTCGCCCTGTGAATATAGGAAAGCCCCAAATCATAAAGGCGGTCAATGCTCTTTGGTTCAGCAGAATCAGCCCGAATTTTCTCTTTGCAATATCCGGCTTTGGTGACTTCTTCCGCTATTCGTTCATTACTCATGCCTTTTTGATAGATTTCATCAAACACCCAAAGGGTTTTATTGGTTTCATCTATCAAGCCACAAAAGAAAGCGGAAGGATCGTTTGTATAACCGAAATCCAGTCCGAAAGCAGATTTTACAGTTTTCAGCTTGCGGATTTCCTCAATATCAAAGGCTTTTTCTTCCCAATTCTCATAAATAAGCCCTTCAACAATGCCCCAATCACCCAATCCAGCCACACGGTAACGGCGGGGGTTCTGCTGCTTCATGGTTTCAAAAACCTTTTTATCAGCTTCATCCAACCATTCATTACACATATAGTTGGTAGTCATTGCAAGGGTTTCATCATCAGGATTATCAAAGAAGCGGGCTTTAATCCAATGATGTTCATTCCAAGGGTTAAAGGTCAAGGTTATCTGCTTGAACAGCTTTGTTTCAGCCGGAATTGCACCACGGATTGATTCATCAAGCATGTTGAAATCATCTTCATTGCCGATTTCATACGCTTCTTCAATCCACATCCAACACAAATAACCATGTTCAACGGTTATTGAAGTGACTTTCAGCGGATCATCAAGCCCACGAAAATATATTTTCTGTCCTGTTGGAAGATAAGTCATTTCAAGCGGGCTTTCTTTAATCTCCCAAAATTCAGCAACCCCTAAACGATTGATAGCCCACTTCAATTCTGTAAAGCAGCTATCTTTCAGGGTACGGAACACCTTTCGGATAACAAGCAAGTTTGCATCCGGGTATTTCATCAGGTTTACAATGTACCAAAGGGCGGTTGTTTTGGATTTTTTGCTTGCACGGCTTCCCTTACAAACACGATAACGCTCACGCCACCGCCAAAATGTACCGTAACCTTTGCCGATATAATCAGGAAGGAAAATTTGCTTTGCCTGTTTAATCTTCAAGTTCATCCCCCCCGGAAATTACAACCGGGATTGAACCACCTACATCAAGATTATCTTTGAACATACCGTACCGCTTGCCGATCAGTTCAGCCGCTTTTAGGCGTTCCCTTGCAGAAACATCAATATCTGTGATTGTCTGCACACCTTCACCTATAAGCTGCAAGGTCTGTTCTTTATGTTGCCCCCGCATAACAGCGGTAAGGTATTCAAGAACTTCTTGTGCATCAGCGTTTTTTTCGTTGTGAAGCCGTTCAAGCTGTTCATCAATATAGGCTTTGACTTCAACATTTTTCAACATTCGCTGTCCTTGACTGTAAGCGGTTTTCTCATTGTACCCCGCCCGAATTGCCGCTTGTGTAGCGTTACAATCAATCAAGTATTCATCAGCAAATTTTCTTTGTTTTGCGTTCATAAACAGCAACCCCCTTTCAGTCAGGTTAATTTCAAAAATTTTTCCCGGCGGGTAGGAGTTTACTGGACGAACCATCATACAATCCAGCTATGAGCACCCCGCCAGGAAAATAAGAAAATCGGCTACTATGGATATATCCTTAGCAACCGATTTTTTTACAATATTATTGTATCACATCTAATAGTGAAAAACAATGAAAAAAACTGAAATGTTTATTATTTAGCATCAAATAAATCAAGATACATCTTTTCAAAGCTATGTAAAGCCTGTCTGTGAATAATATATATATACCTTACAGAATAACTCAATTCAGCAGCAATTTTTTCATACGTAGAAAAATCAACATACCTCATATACAGAATCTCAACGTACTTGCTGTTCTTCAGTCCCTGAATCTGGCTTATGATCTTGTGCTTTTTACCAACAAGAATAGCTTTCTCTCTTTGAATCTCTTTTTCAAGATCAATAAGCTGGTTTGTCGGTGTCACAAACGGTGCTTCGTTAGAATGGCTTGTCTGCACCCTTTCCCTGGAATAGTCAGCGCACCCAAGGCTTGTAGACATAGCTTTTAGTTCGTTTATCTCACGTTCTTTCTGCTTAATTACAGTATCAAATTGTTTTATTTGCTGCAAATATTCTTTTGCCTTCATGCCCATATTCCTTTCACACCTTGACTACTGACTAAACCCATATACCGATCACAAAACCTATAACTAAAAAGATGATCGCAATAACAATCCACGAAATCACGATTCGCTTGCCTATAGATGTTTTGTTAATGTTTCTCGCATGCTTCATCACGCCTGCGATCATATCCTCTTCCCACCATGCCGATACGGCCGTGTCTTGTTGTACTTGTGCTTGCGCTGTAGAATCGCCTCTATATCGACCCCTTCCTTGCCGCACCAGTCCAATATCCGTATGATACAGTCGGCAAGTTCAACGGCGATTCCTTCCGGCTTCTCCCCGTTGTAATAGAGAAATCCTTGATCGTTTCTGTATTCCTCCAACGCCTCGGATAATTCCGAATGGCAAAGAGCGATCACCTCGCCGAAGCCCCGCTCTTCCTCCCACCAGCCATGCGCTACTGCGTTTTCGTGTACCTCTTCTGCAAATTCGTTTAAATTAATCATTGTTTTCTCTCCTTGGAATATCGTTTTTTTCACCGTCCATCTTCGCCCCGCAGTTCGGGCAGTAGTTAAATCTGTCGTTAAACGGATAACAATCTTTCCATCCACACTCTGAACAATCATAACACCAATTATATCCCGTTCCGGTTGATATCCAGTATCCACGCTTAATCTCATCAACATATTTGCTCATCTAAATTCCTCCACATAGCACCAACTCATCGGCGGACGGGTGAGTGGTTTTTCGCCTTCGTACCCGCATTCGTAACACATATCATAATCGTTCCGGGAATAATAGGGGCATTTATGGCATTTTTTAGTGAAACGCCTCCTTTCCCATTCGGGGCAAAGTGAATAAAACTCCCCGAGTTCCCTCGGCTTGTCGTAGATCACAAGGTCACTGATGTTCCATCCGTAAACCGTTTTCCCTTTTGAATATCTTAGTATTTCATTCAAAGACAGGCCAGTATCACCCAAATCTGAAAAACGATTAAACCTTATACCCTTGTCCGTTGGTGTAAATTTATTGATTCTATCACACACAAATTCGCCTATGACTTTGCCACTTCTCGCCCACTCTTGATAGCCGTATTTCACATTAGGTTCGCATTGAGTTTGATATATATAGCACTTAAACGGCGGTTCTATCCTCGGCCTTGTCTTTCGCACCTCGATGGTTTTCTTGCCGCTTGCGATCAACTCGCTCCATTTTGGCTGTATGGATATCAGGATTGATTTACTTGTTTGTACCATCACTCTCTCCTTCCAACAGTTCGGGATTGTTGTAGATGTTGCCTACAACTTCATAATTTTCGCGATTAACTCCTGAAATCTTGCAACAGTCATCTTTATATAAAAGTGAAGTTCTTAAATACCTTTGCGCTTCTCCATACCAAAATACATATCCATAATCAAATCTGTATTCTTCAATAGGGCAGTTAGTGTCGTGTTTTAATATATCCCCCTCGAATATCTTCACACCATTCTTGTCGGTAAGTCCTGTGTATTGGCCAACTGTTTCGGCCGTCACATCAGCCATTAACTCTTCCCTTTGTAAAGCATAGTCTCTGGTATAGTAGTCATACCCGAATATGGTATATTTTTCGAGATCTGGATCGAAAAACAAATTTCCTTCGACCCACTCGCCATTATCTTTTCGCTTTCCCCTAAACAATATCTCGCGCATTATACCTCGCTCCTTTCATTTCGTTCCGCCTCTTCCAAAGACAGGAACACATCCTTGCCAAACTCCCAAATTGGTATGTCTGCCCCCTTAGTTTGAATCAGCACTCGTATTCCCGTCACTTCATGCGGCTGTATGCCTATGTCGGTGCCCGCTTTGTATGTACGAAAATACACCGTGTCACCTACTCGACAAGGCAGCTCCACAAGGCCGCCAGATTCCTCCGCAGTTGGGAAGTGTTCGACCATATCCTTTAAAGCAGCACGCTCACTATACTGTGCATAATACCGCTCGCTGCAAGGAGACACCGTAGGCGTATCAAGATATCTGTCATATGCCAATCCTGTTAGTCTTTTTAATTCCGCTAAAAGGCTTGCTTTTTCTATGTACTTTCCCATCACACACCCCCAAAATAATAGCCCGCCACAAACGCGGTAAGCAGCGCCACCAAGCCAATCATGAGCAGCGCATAGCCTTTGTCAATTCTCATCCTGTGTCCCTCTTTCCTGGTTGAGTTCCCAATAAAATTACACTAATCTCAAACTCTTGCCGTAGAGGCTTTATATCTTATATTTTTCAGCCAAACATTTAATTAGAGTTTCGTATTCATCTGGAAATAGCGCCATCTCTTGAAGTTCGCGTTTTTCTTTTTCATACTCCTTTAGCCGTTCTTCGTAATTCATATTAGATTCACCCTTTCCATCTCGGCAATTGTTACGCTGTTTGCTGTTAGATCCTTCAATTCTAAACTGTGAATCCACTTGTCTTTGCATAAGCGTAATATGTATGCTGTCGGGCAATAACGCACGCCGTTATAACTTACAATCGTTTTTGCTGCTATGCACTTGACTGCTGTTTGTCTATCCATTTTCTCTCCCTTTTTGTAACACGTTGTAACCATCATGTAACCGGGTGTGTAACCGGCATAAATCCTTTGTTTTCAAGGCTGTAACCGGTGTAACCAGCATTTTACTGTTACTCCTATAGGAGAAAACGCATTTAACATATTTGCTGCATACATATATTGGTATAATTGTGTGTATATTTTTACCGGTTACATCGGTTACATCGGTTTTCCCCTTGATTTTAAAGGGTTTGTGCGTGTTGTGCTTCGGTAACATAACGGTTACGCCGGTTACAAAGGCAAATCGTCAACCTCCACATCAGAGGCTGTTTTTGTTTCATTCATTTTTTTGATCCACACGCATCTGCATACAGTTCCTTGAATTCGTTTGGCTTTCGTAGTACGGTCTTGGCTGCCATCAATATACTCGTGATCTTTTGCCCAGCTTAAAAAAGCAGTAGGGTTATATCCCTCTTCGTGCATGATTTTATCGAATTGCGACTTAATGATATAAATATAATCATCGTCCATACAGCCCCAAATCTCGCCAGCGTACTCATGAAAAGCGTTGGTAGAAAATTTGTTTAAATTGATCGAAACAAAATCATAGATAAATTCAAGCGCCCTTTCGTTGGCTGAAACTTGTTTTTTGGTGTATAAATAGGGTTCGATATCTTGCACGTCTAAGACTAATCCATCTTTAAAAATCCATTTCTCGGTCAGAAAATCGGCTGCTAAAATTATGCTGGCTGCCATAGCCTGTTTGTCTGTTGACTGCCCTTGACATAGTTGTTTATAGTAATTTTTTTGTATATCTATGGCATATTTCATGTTTTCGGAATATTGCAATCGTTCCACAAATTGCTTGCCCGCAAAGCCATAGTTTTTCTTAATCTCGCTAACAACTTCTACCGGATTCTGAAAAAGCCTTATCTCTTTGCAATCGATTTCAATAATACGGTTAATCGCCCCCGAAGCACTTGAACCGTTGCTAATCGGCTGCTCACCAGTCGTTAACATACAATTTTGCCAGGAAGACACTTTTTGCAGTCCTCCAGATTTTGCGCCGCGTGAGCGGCCAACTCCCTCTGAAAGTGTATAGATTAGCTTGTCAAAGTCTTTTTTGTCTCCGATGATTTGCAGCTCGTCAATGATTAACGGCAAACTATTTACGAATGCAGCAGACAACTCCTGCCCCACCGCCGTACTATTAAAAGTATGAATATACTCACCCATAGCCGGATTCGCCCATATACTGGCAGCTAACATGAGTCCCACCGTCTTACCGGCTTCTGAACCACCCCATAGATGGACAAAAAACGGCAAAGCATCACAAGGCCTAACCAATACGCTGCCAAAACTAGCAGCAACAATAAGTCGAACAATCGTGCTATTTTTTCGCGCTTGATTCGCTGTCTCAAGCCAAGATTGATATGTACCTTTGCACTTGACACTCTCAAAGAAATGTTTAAATGATAAATCTCCGTCAAATACAAGATCATCAACATAGGGTGAAAAGCCGTAATCCTCAATCCAACCTAAGCGTCCCACCGAATTAAGTTCCTCTATTTTCTCGTAGTTCAGATGCTCTATATCGGTCAAATATCGAACCAAATGCTTTGAGTTTTCACTGTTTACTGCAATTCCATAATCGGCCAACTGGATGATTGCATTATTACTTGCCAATGTTTTTTTATCAGCCACAATGGTACGCCACTGCTTGTTTTTCCGATAGGCCAGCTTGATTTTCTCGATACCGGAATCAACATTGATCAATCGCTGCACAGGCATGATCGGATGGTTGCAAGCCACAATCTCAAAACCCATTTTATCTGTCCCAGTCACGCCAAAATCATCTGCTATCCATTTTCCGCAGTCTAATTCTATTTCCTGACCTTCAAAATCAGTTGTATTGTCGCCCGTCCCTCCGTCCTTGCTGTTCACGGTTTCCAAGTATAACTTGAACAAACTGGCGAAATTTCTAACGCCTGTTTTTCTTGCTCTTTCGCTTAGTATCGTTGACATTTGGCGCATCTTCAATTTATTATCTTTAAATTGGTACAACCATTCAAAAGGCGCTGTGGATTGCAGATAATCTGCTTTTGTATATTCTGGAATTATGTCATTCATAAGTACCGCCTTTATAAATAAGAATCTATTAAATATTTTTGATAGGACAGCTTTTGCAGTGCTTCCACAAAAAGCGGGTGCAGTGTCTCTTCCGGGGATTGGGGCGCATAAGCTGTCTTGTTTTTGTCCAAGCGGATCCACTCATCCCATAATTCCCAATAGATCCGTTCTTTTTCCTGCTGCGCTTCTGCGCGCCTTTTGCGTTCCAGTTCAGCATTCCGGTGGTTTTCCTGCATTTGTTTTTGTTCACGAAGAGTTGGTTTTCTCCCTACAGGCAAGCAAAGGCCAAAATCATAGTTTAATCGAACAAGAGCCTGCTTGAAATTTAAAGCAAACAGCTGTTCTACAAAGCCGATGATATTTCCCTTTGCACCGCATACCCAACAATGGAACACGGTGTTTGTATAACAAAAGTTATTGTCTTCGCCATTGTGCAGCGGACAAGTCGTTCGTCCCCGGCCGTTCTCTGCACTCCTCTTTCCTATATAATGATATTTTTCAAGCACATCGGCCATAGTAAGCCGGCCAGCTATGATAGATGCGTAATCCTGATTCATTGGTTAATCAAATACTCCCGCAGCTCATAATGTAAAATATCGGCAATCAGCCGGCCGGTTGTTTCCGCCTTGCAAAAGTGCGGCTCCATGTTATATCGTGCACTCCATGAAAGCAGGCTGGCAATCAGCGATTTAGGCGAAAGCCGGGAGCGATACTGATGCGCAAACAGCTTTTCATAGCTTGCATTTTCTACAATCAGATGAACTCTGCATCCGTCCGCTTTCGCCCTGTCAAACTCACGCTGAAACCGTTTACGATCCTTGGTGAAGCAATGGCACAGCTCATCCAGTGACATTTTACGTTCGCACACAGCCACGCTGTGTAAATTTCGTTTGATTCCCTTCGTATCGGTGTACACGGCGCCATAGTCACCTACGTTCAGCTTTTCACGGATACAAGGAACGCCAAAACCTCGTATCCGTTCGCGAAACTGCGCGGTGTCCTGCTCCCTCGTATCCACCACGATTTGCAGCGAATCCAGCATATTTTCAATCTGGAAAGGCGTATATGCTGCCATGCTTAAAAGGGCATATCATCCATTTCTGGTTCTTCCATGGCGTGATCCGGTTCGGAAGATTTCTTTTTCAACAGCTTCGGCTGCGGCACTTTGAAATTGCCGTTTTTGATGTCCTCAATGGCTCTCAAGCTATGTATCGTAACGTAAAAGCCCGCCCGGCCGTCCATTTCCCATTCCTTTTCAAAAAACACAGCGCCTACCTTGCGTCCGGCCAGCTTGGTCTCGTCCCAATCCCAGTGAAAATTCGGATTGCTGTCCTCAATGGCGGATAGATTGGTTTTGAATTTACGCGCTGTCCATTCATCCATCTCTGAGCCATCACCTTTAGGCACATTCAGGCGGAACACGCCTTTATATTTTTTATCCTCCGTTTGAGAGGAGGAATATTGGTTGGTATAAAAGTTCTTGTATTCACCTTCTGCAATGTCAAACTTAAATTCCAACACACTGCCCCAGGAATACGTGATTTCTTTCGCGCCGAAAATATCAATGATGTATCCGCCAACGGGCAGTTTTTCGGGTTCTGTGATTTTTTGAATGCTTTCATAATTATTAATCGGTTTCATTTTTTTCTCCTTTGTTAAGTTCATAATATTCTCGTATTTTTTGATCGACCATTTTCAAATCGTTGTCAATTTCCGGCTCGAACAGTCCCATGGGTGACTTGGCCGTCGTAAAGCCATCGCTTTGTGTGATGAACTTATGATTGGTTCCATCTGTTTGGCAAAGCAAAACAATACTGAAAAGTCCTTCAAGTGTCAACTGGTTGTCCAACATTTTTCCGCTGGTTTTGGCCTTAACTTTGCCCACATCGGTGATCTCTGTGTGATGCAGAAAATATACAATAACGTCAGGTGGAGTTTTAGTAATAATCGCTTGAATTAGATTTCGAAAATCTAAAGCAACATCGGTAAATTTGCCATAACCCGTTTCTTTCGCCCGATCAAACATAGCAAAGGCCATCAAATACTGGCTGTCGTCAATAACATAAGTTTTCAGCGAAGGATTATCCAAGGCTTTTAGAATATGTTTATAATTCGAACCATCTATTTTAGGAAGTTTCTTTTTGAAAGGAAGCGGTTTGCCGGCTACGTTAAAAATGCCTACCTCGCTTGGTTCAAAGTTGCGAAGGCTGCAACTCTTGCCCGAACCACTTTCCCCCATTATCATCACTGGAATGCCGATAAGTCATTTCCCCTTTCATATTCCCACAAGTAGCCACCTGCGGTTTTTCGCTTTTTCTTACAAACCTCTCCAATATGTGAAGCGTTTATTTTTAAAACTCTACTTGCTGTTTTTGCATTTTCATATTTTGCTATTGTTTTTCCATCCAAAATCTGCAAAACTGGTTTACTCGTTAATTTCCCGTTTTTAATTGCAATATTTTTTCTCTGTTTTGTTGTATAATCCGTGTTAGATCGTTGTCTCTTTGTTCTGCTACCGTAATTTATATTTTCTTTTGGAGTATTCCGATCAAGATTATCAACCGAATTGTTTAACTTGTTTTCATCTTTATGATTTACTTGAGGCTTTCCTTCCGGATTTGGTATAAATGCTATTGCGACTAGCCTATGTATTGACTTTCGTTTTCTGCTTTTGTTTTTAAATAATTCCACAGTTGCATAGCCATTTTTTGTTATACTAGGCTTTAATTGTTTTTTTATAACAATATAAACTTTTTACTCGTCCGTCATTGCTTATTTGATATAAACCTTCATATCCAAGAACATCTTTCCATATCGTTCCCATTTTTCCTCCTTATTTAATCTGTATATTTTTACTTTCCTGTATGTGCGCTCCCTGAACAGCAGCTCCCGCCTTGATGGCTTCTTTGAGGGCTTTTTTATTCGGCGTGCGTTTCGTTTCTACCGTTATGTACTTGTCTTCAAGCGCCGCTTCATTTTCGATGATGATTTTTTCAGACTTCCGAAAGCCAATACAAACACGTGCCGATTCAAACTTTTCGGTGCTTGACGATAAAAGCGATGTGGTAAGGAATTGCTTCATCCATTCTATTTTTTTCTCTTTTGCTTTTCTGCGTTCAGAAAGTCTCTGTTCTTCTTGCTTTATGGCCTCCGCCTTGGCGGACAAATCCTTAATGTACAGGGCAATATTCTCGATTTTTTCATTTCGCTGTCCTTGAAGATCCTCTAACAGTTTCTGTGCTTTTTCTTCCAGAATTTCGCCTGTTTCAGCGTCTATGCATTCTTCATTAAATCCCTGGTCCAACAAAATCCTGATTTGTTCGTCAATCGTATATAGGTTCATTTTCTACACCCCCAAAATATTTCGCAAGACAATGACCTCTGCGCGCCGGTTGCTGTTGACAATGACCTCGTTCTCTAAGGTTTTGATAACTTCTCTAAGCGCCTCGTTTTCCTTTTCAAGAAGCCGTTTTTCTTTTTCAAGCGCCATATTTTTGGCCCTCAGCGTTGCCATCATCCCCTGCTGATTCTTATGATTCAGCAACAGGTTTTCTATGTCTATGTTCATTGTTGTTCCCTGCTTTCTTCGTTGTTAATCTTACCGTTTCTCTTTCGCTTCCATGCTTCGTATTCCGCTTTGAGCTTGGGGTCTGCCAAAGCGATATGTAAGCTGGATTTGAGAACCGAGCACGCGATCTGCCAATCCTCTTTCGGGATTAATGACGGGTCGATCGTGACTGGTGTTGATTCCATGATGGTTCTCCTTTCAATAATTCGCAAATAGATATCCCTCGCAAGCGATGCTCTTCAATATATGCGTTCCGCTGGCTTGAATGAATACCAGTGATCCCTTGTAGAAGATGATTAACATACTGTTTTGCTTGCTCTTTATTAACGCTGTGCCAATCTGTAAACCAACTCTTAATTTCTATTTTCATCTTCTCTTACACCCTAAACAGCCAAAAATTTGTTGATAAAGTATTGCTGGCCTTTGCCGGTAACTAATACGGTCCGGGTAATCCGCACCGAGCCATCGGGATTGTTGATGGTTCTCTCTTTGATTTTAAACAAGCCTGATTCCATCGATTTTTGCGTTGGCAGATTGTAGTCCCGGCCTGATTTCATGAGATATCCATTCTCTCGAAGCCACACAAACAAGCGCTGCTGGCCGATATCCACGCCGTTTTGCTTGATAATCTTAGCAAGTGCGCCGACAAGGATCGAATCATCTGATACCGAAACAGCTTCCGCAAACAGTACCTTGGGTTTATCTGCTTCCACCTTTACTTCCAGCGCCTGGCGTTTGTCTTTTTCTTCCTTTAAAGTTGTTACAATTTGAAGAAGATAGTCTGGGTCTAAGATGGCCGCTTGCAGCGTTTCGGGTGTCATATATGCACCGTGCTTGCGTATAGACGGGACTACTTCATCGGCAATCTTGGCTTGGAATCTTTCAGCTGCTTCATTTTTTGCTTTCATTGCCAACCGGTAGAAGATGTTTTCGGGGATGAAATCACCATCCCCACAAGTGGGGACGCCAAATTCAGAAAGATACTTCCGAACCCGTTCCCAACGCACTACTTCATTTCCGCTGGCTGCTTTTTGTGTAAATCCTAACCCTCTCGCTACCGGCTCCAGCCTCAAATATGCTGTGCCGTCTTTTTCGTAGCAGTCTATTCCTTGTATACTTATGATTTCGTTCATTCTTTGCTCCTTTCTTATTTTGTTTATAATGATTGTCGTTGGCGTTCTTGTACTTCGCAAAATAAATTTGATCATTGAATCAATGAATGACTAATTTTTATAGATAATCCACATATAAAACAAGAATAAAATAATTGCTTCAATGGGTCCAGCACAAACCCATATTACTCCAGACACAAAGAGAGATAATAAAATTGGCTTCTTTTTCATTCATTATCCTTTCTACCCACACATCCAGCGAGCCAGTCCCGCCACTGGAATTAACACCCGTGACCCCATCTTTTGATGTGGCAGCGGATTATGCACTCGTTTGATCATGTCATACACTGCGTCTTTGCTGGTTCCGGTAATGGTCGCTGCCTCTTGTACTGATATAGCGGCTCTGCCCGGAAATATCTCGGTAAGCAGTGCGATGTTTTCTCGATATCCTTGTTTTTCCATCTCTTTTCCTTTCTTAGGTTATTGAACGTAATTAATCACTAAAAACACTGTAATGGCAATAAGACACGATACGAAAAACAGAAGCGACATACAAGCGATTTTCCAACGCGTGCATTGCTGATATAACGCACGCAGCCGGTCTTCATAATACTTTTTATACTTCGCTATGTCTTTTCGATGATCTGCGTAACTGCCAAGACTGTCAATCACAGTCTTTTTGATCACTTCTATAGGTGAATCATTGGGCATTGTTCACTCTCCTTTTTTCATTGCTTTTTGTTGTTTTTTGTGCTATCATGTTTTAAAATAGTTCTCCTACCGTACTGTTTAATACTCGGCTATCAAAGGTACAATATCAACTATTGGACCGAAAGTCCCTGCTTTCACACATGTAGGTAGATCAAATATTAAAGAGAGAAGATAGAGCATGAAACGTAACATAACTGCTATTGATCTTGAAAACGATTGTCGTCCTATACTCGTTAAATATACCCCAGAAACCAAATGCCCACTATGCCATACGTCGTTCGATGGTTCGCATTTAAGTGCACATGTTAAATCTACGGAGCAACCAGTTCTTTACATACTCCATTTTTGTCACACATGTGATCGATGCTTTCTATCTTTTTACTCTAAACCTTATTATTTAGATGAATATACGTTAAAAGCGTCTACTCCAAGATCCCACCATGAGGAACAATTTTCAAACCATATAGTAAAGTTGTCTCCTGAATTTGTAGAAATTTATAATCAATCCTCAGAGGCTGAACACGAAGGTTTGTCTAAAATATGTGGTATGGGATATAGAAAAGCTTTAGAGTTCTTAATTAAGGATTTTATAATTTATAAACACCCTAATGATAGAGACAAAATCATAAAAATGTCATTGTCATCATGCATTGATACCCATATAGATAATAAGAATATTAAAGAATTGGCTATAAAGTCAGCTTGGATTGGAAATGATCAAACACATTATTTTAAAAAACACGAGAACCGAGACATAATCGATCTTAAAAACTTCATAGAAGCTGTAGCATATTACATTTCAATGGAACTAACGGTTGAAGATGCACAATCTATTCAACCGGAATAGAGCCGAAATTAAACTCAATATCAAGGTTGAAGCGTTTTAGCTGTCGAATCGTCTCTTCCAACTGTTTCATCTCGCTGTCAACTCGATCAAGCAGACCTCGAAATTGCTCAATATTCGTAACGCTGATTCTAACTTTGTTACTGTCAATATATCCTTCCATAAGTTCGTCTATGCTCCTTTCTCTCCCCGCTTCGGCGGGGGGGGTCTCTTTTATCTACTAACATTGTTTTTTTCTTTCTTATTCTTGCGTTTACGTAAGTTTATTTGCAAAAAAAATATTATTAATTTCACTTGCAGAAAGAGCCAACAGAACCCAGATTTGCTGAATTTCAGATCGAGAAAAATCGCTTGATCCATTTATTTTACGATATAATGTCGCAACATTTATCCCAAGATATTTTGCAATTTGTTCCATCGAAATTCCCTTTTCAATTGCTTTGGCTTTAAATAACTTATCATTAAACATTGTCGCCCTCCTTTCTTGCGTTTACGCAAGTAGTATATCACACCAGTTTCCGTTTGTCAATACTTAAACGCAAGTTTTTTGAAAAATATGCAATTTTATATTGCAAATACGCAAGAAGTATAGTATAATACTTTTGAGAGGTGACAATAATGCAGATTCAAGACCTGTTGAAGAATAGAAGAATAGAATTAGGGTTAACTATGAAAGAGGTTGCCAATGCGGTCGGAGTAAGCGAAGCAACTGTTTCACGTTGGGAATCCGGCGAAATAGCTAACATGAAACGAAGTCGAATATATTCTCTGTCTAAAATCCTAAAAATATCTCCTATACAGATTATGCAGTCTGATGATAGAGCGATAATGCCGAAAATCTTAGATAAAGACTTCATCTCACAACATGAATATAAAATAGTAGACGCTTATCGCTCGAAGCCGGATATGCAGCAAGCGGTCGATACGTTACTGGGTGTACAGCGTGAGCAAAATCTTCATATAGTAAGAAAAGCCGCCCGTAACGGCAAATACGAAGTATTCACCCTTACGGACGAAGAATATAACCAAATGAAAGCTGCTGATGAAGCACTTGAAGATGCGCCAGACTACATATAATTATTTATGTTGGCTGATAAAGTCTTTAAATTGCTCACAGACCTGTCTTTCTAATGGACTAAGATAAAAACAGCCTCTGCCATATTTGATGATAAACTCGGCATTGCGCTTTTCTAACAAGATTAAGCGGTCAAATCTGAACTCTGCGCTTTGCAGACTGATTCCGCACAGTTGGGCGATTTCCTCGGCATTTTTTACCCGTAATTCATGCAGCACGCAAGCAGGCGCTAATAAACGCGAAGCAAACACGTTAGCCGCCTGCTCTATCTCGTTATCGTTCGGGGATGGCTCACGATTTGCCAGATGGTACCGACCCACATGACCTAATAATATATGACCCAACTCATGGGCTGTTGTAAAACGCTGGCGTTCAAGTGTACAGTTCTTATCTACTTTAATAACTGGGGTATCCCCGTACATTTGGCTGCAACCATTGTTGCCGTCTTGCGGCTCATATAGCTTAACTTGTATCCCTAATTCCCTGCACAAGGGTACAATTTTGATTGGCAATGCATTGATATTCTGGTCTATTATAATCTGCCAAGCCGCGTCTCTTGATTGCTGATACTTTTTGTAATTCATCGTTTTTCAACCTCCGTTCGGCTTTAATTATAAGTCGAACTGTGTCGAAAAACTACAGGTAAGATATGGTAAAAGTCAAGCAATCATTGGGGGTTACAGCAATATCAAGGGCTAATGGCACTCTAATGGTTTGAGAGTAGTGTAATTTTATAGGGGACTCAAACATTGCAATCAATGCAAAGCTGATTCGTCATGTTTGAGAGTAGTGTAATTTTGTAGGGGACGCAAACTGTTCTGGACAACACCTAAGTCATTTCTGCGTTTGAGAGTAGTGTAATTTTTCAGAGAAACAAAAATCCCGCCTCTATCAAGAGACGGGTGTCGATTGTGCCTATCAAAAAGCGGCTTATCTATCAGTAATATGCAGTTCTGCTTTTAATGCCTTCTGCAAAACAGCAGAAACATTTATGCCACTTTTTTCTGCCACACAATCCAACCAGCAAGGAAGTGTGACGTTTCTTCGGACAGAACGCATATCATGTTGTCTACGATATTCCGCAAAGTCTACATCAACCAACGTAACAACATCATCTGCGCTTTCTTTTGTAACACTATTTAATGCAGTAGGCGCTGGAAGTTCTTCATGTTCATCTTCCATATCAATTCCCATAATTCCAATTGCATCTCGAGCCATTTCAATGGCTTCCGTTAGTGTATCTCCCTGCGTATTGATGTTAAAATCCGGAATATACACTACATAACCAACATCGTCTGGTGTTAAAATAATAGGATAAGAATTTTTCATAGATAATACCTCCGTATCTTAGCGGGCTTATTTCAGCCCGACTCTCTTAATAATGGCTTTTGCCAAATTTTCCTTTATTTCGTTATGTCTTGGTACACTCTCACGCTCTTTGCCTTTTATATAAATATCGTGATCTGCACCATGTCTCTTAAATTCCCAACCATTTTTCTCTAACAGCTTTATTAAATCCTTTGTCTTCATTATGTGTCCTCCTGACATTATTTATTATACACATTTTATGTGTATTTGTCAAGACCTTTAGATAAAAATTATCAAACTTTATTATTGTTATGCTGAAAAGGAATCCCTAATATCAATGAAAGAAATTTATATACAAATAGCCGATCTGGGTCGCCGCTACAAAGCAGCCAAAATCGTTCTATTCGGTTCCAGAGCACGCGGTGATCACCATGACCGAAGCGATATTGATATTGCCGTTTATGGAATGCCGAAGGAAAATCAAGTACCGTTTTCAGATGAAATCAATCAACTGCCTACCCTGCTTGCCTTTGATATTGTTTTTATAACCAGCAAAACAAGCCCTGCACTGCTTAATAATATAAATAAGGATGGTATTATACTCATGAGCAAGCTCGCTGATAAACGCGCCCATTTTTCGGACGCAGTAAGCCGATTAAAAGAATCCATACAAGATTATGAAAACCACCCGCTCACATCCATTCGTGACGGAGTGATACAGCGCTTTGAATTTTGTACAGAATTAGCTTGGAAAACAACCAGAGAGTATTTACTCGAGCAAGGATATATCGACATTAACAGTCCAAAATCAGTTATGAGACAAGCCTACTCAGATCACTTAATCGAAGATGAAGCTTTGTGGCTGGAAATACTCAACGACCGCAACTTGACTTCTCATCTTTACGATGAAGCAGCTGCACAAGAGATTTTTGAAAGCATTAAAAACAGTTATGTTTCTCTATTCGCACTTTTATTAAATAAGCTATAAAACAAAAAATCCCCTGCCGGTGCTGCAACACCAACAGGGGTACAAATTTAATGAATAATCATGGTTTTTAGGTGAAACATGCCAAAGTTAAAGAAGCGTCCTGATGGACGATATGTGAAAACAATGACCGATCCCCGCACAGGCAAACGAGTGTTTTTCTATGGGGATAATGAACGCGAAATCAATCGCAAAATTATGGAATACTCTGCGGAAGCCGCCAACGGCAGAAGTTTTCAAAAAATATCGGATATATGGTGGGCAGAAGCCGAAGCAAAGTTGGCAGAGCAATCCAAGCGAGGTTACAAACGGGCAAAAATGCGCGCAGACGAGTGTTTTTCCGACATAGCTATTAAAGATATTCGGCCACGCAATATCAATGATTATTTGCTCGAATTAGCAAAGCAAGGCTTATCTCAAAAGACGATTGCCAAGCACAGGCTCGTTGTAAACCTCATCTTTTCATATGCGGTACTTCACGGTGATATTGAAGTCAATCCATGCACATCGGTTAAGATCCCGTCTAATTTACCTAAAAAGCAAAGAACCTCCGCCTCGGAGCAAGACGAAAAAACGGTCAAAAATTCAGCCGACATTTGGCTGTTTCCATTTATAGCTTTAATGACGGGTATGCGAAAAGGCGAAATTCTGGCCTTAAGGTGGAAAGACATTGATTTCGATCGAAACTTAATCAAGGTATCCTATTCCGTGGCTCATAATGGTGACCGTCCTATTGTGAAAAAGCCAAAAACAGAAGCTGGAGAACGGGTCATTCCGTTATTGAAACCACTAAAAGAAGCTCTGTTAAAAATAGATCAACGAAGCGCTGAACATTATATTATTTCCGATACAGGCGAATCCCCGTTGACGAATCGGCGCTTTACCACGCTGATGACAAATTACAGAAGGCAAACCGGTGTAACATGCACAGCGCACGAGTTAAGACATTCATTTGCCACGATTGCGTTTGAAAACGGCATTGAGCCTAAAACCGTTCAAGAAATATTAGGCCACAAACAATTATCCACCACTATGGATATTTACACAACATTTAGAGAAAAAGCGCTGCAATCGGCAGCGGACAAATTGAATAACATTCTGTAGTCAAAATGTAGTCAACATCTATTTTTCGTTTGTATTACAGCGTTTGTTTAGAGTTCAAATCTCTCCTTCTCCGCCATGAAGTGACAATTTTCGACAGAAGATTGTCGCTTCTTTTTTGCGTTGTTTATCTCAAATTATTGCTTCAAAAAAGACAAGTTTATGAGGCGAAAAATTGGCGGTGTTACTTTAAATGATATTGACTTCTTTTACATTTGTATGATATGATATAAATATCAGAGAAACATTGATAAAAATTTGATATTATGACTAGTATTCAGTTTTTTATCATAAAACAATCAATTCAAGAAAGGAAAAACGATGCGCCTGTTTCATGTCAGTGAAGAACCTGATATAAAAGTCTTTGAACCGCGCTTACCAACACGAAAAGATCTTGATCAAAATGTCGGATTGGTATGGGCAATAGATGAATTAAGATTGCCAAATTTTTTAACACCCAGAGATTGTCCGCGGGTCGCATATTATGTGGGCTGCCAGACAACAGCTTTTGATAAAAAACGCTTTTTCTCTTCCTCCGGGGTCTCACATACTATCGTGGTGGAGAGCAAGTGGTATCACGTTATGAAAAATACAACATTGTATTTATACG